>ONEU01000114.1 GCA_900316925.1 uncultured Eubacteriales bacterium | reverse complement strand
GAACTCCGCAGTGAACGACAGCGTGACAACACAGCGGAGGAACTCCGCAGTGAACGACAGCGTGACAACACAGCGGAGGAACTCCGCTTAGGAACGGCCGATGGAGACGATGCCGTTGATGCCGCTGAGACGGCTGATGACCATCTTGAGATGGTTGATGCCGTTAACGGTGATGGATACCTCGATGTGCGCCATGCCGTTCTTGGTTTCACGGGAGTTCAGGGCGTGAATGAAGAGGTGCATCGCAAATAACTGGTTGGTGATGTCTGCAAGCAGACCTGTTCTGTCGGTGGCCATGATCTGAAGGGTGGACTGGAATGTCTCGTGGGTGATCTGATCCGCCCACTCCGCTTTCACCCAACGGTCAGGCTCATCGGCTTCTTCAATGCGCTTGGGAACATTGGAGCAATTGCGCTTGTGAATGGATACACCGTACCCTCTTGTGATAAAACCGATGATGTCATCCCCCGGCAGGGGATTGCAGCAGCGTGAGTATTTTACCAGACAGTCATCAATGCCCTCAATGTGTACACCGCCGCTCACCCTCTTCTTCGCGGGCTCGGTGATGACCACAGGGGCGGCAGACTCCTGCTCGGCATATTTCTTGAAATACTCTTCCTTGATCTTCGGGAGGATGCGCCAGAGCTGTACGCCGCCGTAACCGATGGAGGCATAAAAATCCTCCAGACTGTTGCAGTTCTGCCGGCGGATAACGTCCGCCAGAAATTTCTCCGTCTCCTTCTCGGGAATGTGAATCCCCAGACGCTTGAATTCGGTCTCAAGCTGCGCCCTGCCCTCGGCAATATTCTCGTCACGGCGCTCCCGCTTGAACCACAGCCTGATCTTGCTGCGGGCTTCACTGGTCTTGACAATGTTCAGCCAGTCACGCTTCGGACCGCCGCTCTCTTTGGTGGTGATGATCTCCACGATCTCGCCGGTACGCACCTTATAGTCGATGGGCACAATACGCTTATCCACCTTCGCACCAATCATGCGGTTGCCGACCTCCGTGTGGATGGCATACGCAACGTCGATCACCGTAGCACCGTTGGGCAGATTGATGACATCCCCCTTCGGCGTGAAGATGAATACCTCCTCGGGAGCAAGATCCATCTTGATGGTGCGCACAATATCCGTGGAATCGTTGTCACTCTGGTTCTCCAGCATCTTGCGGATCCACGCGAGACGCTCGTCCAGAGAATCCTTTTTGGTAATGCCCTCCTTATACTTCCAGTGGGCGGCAATACCGTATTCGGCAGTATAGTGCATTTCCCAGGTTCTGATCTGTATCTCGAAGGGAACGCCCTCCTTGCCGATCACCGTCGTGTGCAGGGACTGGTACATATTCGGCTTCGGAGTGGAAATATAATCCTTGAAACGGTTCGGCAGGGGCTTGAACATATCATGCACCACGCCAAGCACGTTGTAACAATCGGCGACGGTATCCACAATAACCCTCACGGCAAAGATGTCATAGATCTGATCCATCGTCCTGCCCTTCATAAAGGTCTTTTTATAGATGCCGTGAATACTCTTGACACGGCCGGAAATATAGACATTGCTGATCTCGTTTTTGAGCCTGTCATACAGGTGCTGCTTGATCTCGGCGACAAACTGGATCCTGTCCTTGCTCTTCTTTTCAAGCTGACGCTCAATCTCCGCATAGCCCACGGGATCGAGATAGCGGATGGAAAGATCCTCCAGCTCCTCCTTGATGGTGCGGATACCAAGACGGTGGGCAATGGGCGCATAGACCTCCATGACCTCCAGCGCCTTGTCACGGCGGTGCTGCTCCTTCATGCACTCAATGGTGCGCATATTGTGCAGACGGTCGGCCAGCTTGATGATGATGACCCGGATGTCGTTCGACATGGCGATGAGCATCTTGCGGATATTCTCGGCCTGCTGCTCCTCACGGGAGGAATAGGGGATCTTGCCCAGCTTGGTAACACCGTCGATCAGTCCGGCGATCTCCTGTCCGAAGAGCTTCACGATCTCTTCCAGAGTGACAGGGGTATCCTCTACCACATCATGCAGCAGCGAGGCGGCAATCGACTCGGAATCCATGCCCAGCTCCGCCAGGATACAGGCTACCGAGGTGGGATGAAGGATATAGGGAATGCCCGAAGCTCTGCGCTGGTCGCCATGCTTTTCTTCGGCGAAACGGTACGCTCGTTCTACAAGCTCGTAATTGTAGGAATGGTCACTTTTTTTCATCAACTCGACCAGCTCATGGTAATCCTGGTAGAATTTCTGCGTTGTTTCTGACATGGTCTATATCCTCCTTTAATTTTTTATAGATTGCGGACTGCTCCAGATTGACCTTGCCGTTCACAGGCACCAGGCCGATCAGCAGCTTCTCACATTCTTTGGTATAAGTAATCAGCCCTTCCTCTTTGAGAATATCGAGGATCATCAGCAGCTTGAAAGCTCCGATGGACTGACCCTTCAGGGAGCTGGCAAGCATATCGACTGAATAAACAGGCCGGGGATTGCGTTTCAGGAACACATAAACCGCCGCAAAATCGTCGCGGCTGGGGAGCTTATCCGCCAGAGCCGGGGCGAAAACGCCGCGGTGATAGTTCTCGTAAAGCTGCACCTCCCGCATGGCGGCCTCACAGTCAAAGCCGGCGGGACGGATATCCTTAACGCTGAAGGACAGGTTCTCCTTCTGCTGATAGCAATTGATGTCCAGGCTGACGGCAAAATCCAGCACGCTTCCCTCCGGATAGGGGAACTCCTCCGGCGTGGTGTAGAACTTGGGGATATTGAGACGTGCCTTGTCCCGGGATACCGCCAGCTTGATGTGCTTGCCGCCGGCGAGGGGGATGATCTTGTCGAGAGTCATCTTGGTGATCCCGAACACCGGTTTGGCATTACCGTAGCCGAAGGGCTCAAAGTCCTGGAGCTGGTAAGCCATATCGAGCACAAGGGTGTCGGGATTGAGGTTGCAATGGAGCTTCAGGGACGGCAGCGGCATTTCCGGCTGCCTGTCGGCATAGGCGTTGATGCGCCGGCGGAACTCACCGATCCGCTCCCGGCGGATGCTCAGGCCTACCGCCATGGGATGACCGCCGCATTTTTCCAGCAGTTCGGAGCAGTCAAAGACGGCATCCACCAGCGAGAACCCGGCGATACTTCTTCCGGACGCCTTACAGACTTCATCGTCCTCGGAGATAATGATGGAGGGCTTGCCGTATTTATCGGTGATCCGGGAGGATACGATACCGATCACGCCGGGGTGCCAACCCTCGGAGGATACCACGATGATGGGATCGTATGTCAGCGCGGGATTGCTTTCGAGCATCCGACAGATCTGCTCATAGATCCGGGTCTCGATGTTCTGGCGTTCCGCATTCAGCGCCGACAGCTTCTCCGCAAGCCGTCCGGCTTCCTCGTCATCCTCGGTGAGGAACAGCGTCAGCGCATCGGAGGCGGTGCCAAGACGTCCTGCGGCATTGACACGGGGCGCCAGCCGGAACGCTACATTTCCGGCATTGACCGACTGGATCTGGGCGGATTCCATCAGTCGGGAAAGACCCGGCCTCTCGGTATTGTTCATCCGGAGCAGTCCCGCCTTCACGATGGAGCGGTTCTCGCCGGTGAGGGGCACCAGATCGGCGATGGTTCCGAAGGCCGCCAGCTCCGCGTAATTCTCAATGATCGAAAACTCATCCCCCTCCAATGCAGCGGCAAGCTTGAGTGCCAGTCCTGCGCCGCAGTAATCCTTATAGGGAGAGTCATCGTCCAACCGGTGCGGGTCCACCACTGCTACGGCGTGGGGCAGCAGTGCTTCGGGCTTATGGTGGTCCGTTACCACCACGTCCATACCGAGGGATTCGGCATATTTGATCTCATCAATGGCGGTGATGCCGTTATCCACGGTGACGATCAGGCTGACGCCCTTTTCCTTCAGGGTGTCGATGGCCTTCATATTCATGCCGTAGCCTTCCTTGCTGCGTTCCGGGATATACCACGTCACATTGGCATTGCACGTTTCCAGGTAGGAATACAGCAGCGATGTCGCCGTCACGCCGTCGCAGTCATAGTCCCCGAAGATACAGATCTTCTCATAGCTGTTCAACGCCTTGCGGATACGTTCCACGGCCTTGTCCATATCCTTCAGCAGGAAGGGATCGGCCAGCTTGCAGCCGCTGTCAAAGTATGTTTCGATCTCCTCCTGCCCGGAGATCCCCCTGATCACCAGAAGCATGGCGGTGAATGGAGGCAGGCCGAAGCGCCGGGAAAGCTCCTTCACCTGTTTCTTGTCAAATTCCGAAGGGATCCACTTCTTCATCAACACACCGCCTTTCTATAATTTATTATGATACCATTTTTTCGTGATTTGTTCAATATTTTTTCCGAAAAAATTGCCCGTCAGCCCGTATTTTTCCCGGCTGTCGTTCTTTCGGTAATAATGATAGAAATTGTTGTATTTTGGAGAGGATTATTTCAATTTGTGTCCATTGTGCCGGGCGTTTTTGTGTGCTATACTGTTAGGGAACCCATAGAATGGAGGAAAAAGACCTATGAAAGACCATCGAATCAAACTGACCGCCCTGGCACTGCTGCTTGCCACGTCTCTCTCCGTGTTCAGCGCCTGCTCCGGCAATAACGACCGCTCCAAGCCGGGAGACAATTCCGCACAGAGTTCAGCAGAGAGCAAGAAAGAGGTCATTTCCGATGCCGGTGATGACAGCAAGCCGACAGAAAGCGGCAAGGATGAAAGCAGCACAGAGGAGAGCAAGCAGAGCACGGCTTCCGATCCTACTGACGACAAGGAAAAGGGAAGCGTACCGGAGCTGCCGGAGCCTGCAAACATGGGCGAGGTTGTGAACGGTATCCTGATTTATAACCGCACCGCCCTGGAGCAGTTCTTCGGATATGACGAGCTTGCCAAGAGCTACGGCGAGACCATGAAAAAGATGAGCAATTATCTGGGCGACGATGTCAAGATCTATAACGTCCTGGTTCCCACCCACTGCGGCATCCAGCTTCCCCAGGCCGTGATGGATGAGTACGGTCTGCCCGATCAGAACCAATACATCCAGGATATCATCAAGGCCTATGCCGATGATACCCCCATCGTGCCCGTGAACACCTACGATACCCTCATGCACCACCGTGATGAGTACATCTACCTCAACACCGACCACCATTGGTCAGGCCTGGGCGCTTACTATGCCTACAAGGATTTCTGTAAGGCAGCCGGCGAAGAGTATGTGCGCCTGTCCGACCTGCAGGAGGGAAAGATTGAGGGTTACTACGGCAGCCTGACCGCCTATGTGGACGAGTCACTGGTTGATCCCGACACCGTGACCTACTACAAGACCGACAAGGATATCACCACCACCCTCTACGACAATGACGGCACCGGCGGCACCGATACCAACCTCATCCACAGCTATGCCGACAGCAGCTTTGCCTACGGCGTGTTCCTCGGCGGCGACAACGGCCTCATGGTGAGCAAGAACCCCCAGGGCAACGGCAAGAAGATCGCCGTGGTCAAGGAATCCTACGGCAACGCCTTCTGCCCCTACATCGCCTATACCTACGGCGAGACGCACATGATCGACTTCCGTTATATCACCTTCGATTTCAAAAAGTACCTGAAGGATAACGATATCCACGAGGTCATCTTCATCAACAACAACATGGCAACCGCTACTCCTGCCAGATGTGAGGACCTCGAAAACCTCATCCTCGAATAATCCGGCACTAAAAAAGCATCGGACCCGAAACAGGCCCGATGCTTTTTCTTATGCTTTGTTCACCAGAGAGGTGTTTTTCTCCCGGAGATAGGTAGATTCCAGGTCAGCTAAATGGAGCTTCACGGCAAGGGGATATTTCTCATACGCCTGACTGATAGCAAAGCTGCCGCCCCTTGCGGCGTCGTCAAAGCCACCCATGTGCCAGCGGATTGCCATGGCTTCGGCAGTTTTCAGCCGCATGAAACGGTCGATCAGGAACACCGATTTCTCTCCGTGACCGTAGGGAAAGGCGTCCTCCACCGCATAGTAGGGCTTCTTCTCCCACTGCCCGGTCTCCTCGTTCTTGACGTTGCGGGTAGACACCTTATAGAACTGCGCCTTGCACAGATCGTGCAGCAGGGCGCAGATGGCAAAGCTCTCCGCATTGTCCTTTTCCGGGTCAAAGTGCTTTTCCACCATGGTGTGGTACACGCTCAGGCTGTGCATCACAAGCCCCTGTTCACAGGCACAATGGAACTTTGAACTGGCAGGTGCCGTAAAGAAATCCGTTGTCTGCATCCAGGCAAGCAGCTCTCTGGAGCCGCTGCGGGTGATATTCCCGGTGTAGATCTCGATAAATTCTTCCTTATACCCCATCGCCGTCACCTCACTTATTTCATACTGTCATCATAGTGCGCCCGCTCGCCGCCGATAAATTTTGCCCTGGTGCGGGCACTGGTGACGTGAGCATCTCCGATCTTTTTGATCTGCAGGGTCAGCGGAACAGCCACCTCCCTGAGGTGCATCCCGATCAGGACACCGCCGATATCAATGCCGGCATCGGCACGGATGTGCTCCACCGCCACGGGCTGTTCGAGTGTCCGATAGGTAATGGTGGCGAAAGACCCACCTGCTTTCGGCTGCGGCACCACATTCACAATCTCACGGTTCTGTGCGGCAGCCGCTGCCCTTTCGGTGATGATGGCACGGTTCAGATGCTCGCAGCACTGGGATGCCAGATAAATGCCGCGGCTCTTCAGTACCGGGTAAATGCCGTCAAACACGGCCTGTGCAATTTCCATACTGGATGCGGAGCCGAAGCTTTTGCCGCACACCGTACTGGAGGAACAGCCCACCACAAAGATGCTCCCCGCCTGCAGGCCTGCCTGCTGCAGGATCTCTTCTACTGCCTGCTGTGCCTGTTCCCTGATTTCCTCATACATTCCAAAAACTCCTTTAAAACATGGCGTTTATAACATTAAGGCACCTCGTCAGAGATGCCTTAACCGTTTTTCGTTATTCAGATGGCTTATTCTGCCTGATCGTCAGCAGCCTCATCCTCTGCCTCGGCAGCGGGAGCAAGCAGTTCCTTCATAGAAAGGCTGATGCGCTTCTTCTCAAAGTCGATGGCAGTGATCTTGACATTGACCTTCTGGCCGACGGACAGAACATCCTGGGGCTTCTCGACTCTCTCGTTGGAGATCTGAGAAACATGGATCAGACCGTCAATACCGGGGATGATGCGTGCGAATGCACCGAACTGGGTCAGACCAACGATCTCGACCTCACACTCGGTACCCACAGGATACTGGTTCCTGAGGATCTCCCAGGGGTTGTCCTCGTCCTTTCTGTATCCAAGAGAGATCTTGCCCTTCTCCTGATCGAGAGCCTTGATGTACACCTCGATGGTGTCGCCCACGTTCACGACCTCAGAGGGATGCTTGATTCTGCTCCAGGACAGCTCGGAAATATGCACCATACCGTCGATGCCGCCGATATCCACAAATGCACCGTAGGAGGTGAGGGATTTCACCACGCCGGTATACTTCTTGCCGACCTCTGCCTCTGCCCAGAAAGCCTCAGCCTTCTGCTTGCGCTCGTCGTTGAGGACGGAGCGGATAGAGCCAACGGCACGTTTTCTCTGTCTGGTCGTTTCAATGATGCGGAAGCTGACCTCCTGCTTGAGCAGGCCGTCCAGGCTCTCGCCTCTGGTGGCAGTTGCCAGGGATGCAGGGATGAATACTCTCACGCCGCTGGTCAGTGCGATCACACCGCCCTTGACGATCTCGGTAACAACACCGGTCACGACAGCGTTCTCTTCCTCTGCCTTGATGATATCGTCCCAACCCTTCTGGGCGTCATAACGTCTCTTGGACAGGAGAACCGTGCCCTCCTGGTCATTGGTCTTCATAATGATGAGGTCAAGCTCATCGCCCACTTTTACAAGATCCTCGGGCTTTGCATTCGGATCGCCGGAAAGCTCAGCCAGCGGAATGATGCCCGTCTGTTTTCTGCCGACATCCACACGAACCTCTGTGGGAGTTACGCCAACAACAACACCGTGTACTCTGCCATCTGTATTATAATTTTGCAAGGACTCCTCCAGGAGCTCCTCAAACTTCGGCTCAGCTTCACTTTCTTCGATATTTTTGATTTCTTCTGTCATGGTAACAAGTACCTCCTTTATTATGCTTTCCGGAGTAGATGCTCCGGCTGTGATGCCGATCTGATCTGCACGACTGACAGCTGAGGACGGCAGTTCCTCAGCAGACTCGATAAGATATGTTTCACTGCACTTGTTGCGGCAGATATGAAACAGCTTATTGGTATTGGAGCTGTGCCTTCCGCCGATGACAAGCATCAGGTCGGAATGGGCGGCAAGAACCTCCGCTTCCGACTGGCGATCAGAGGTGGCATTACATATTGTATCAAATATTTTAGCATTTGTATATAGTTTTTTCAATATTTTTAAAGATTTTTTCCATTCTTTTTTATCGAAGGTTGTCTGCACCACGGCACAGACCGCACGATTTGTGAGTTCCGGGCACTGCTTTGTCAATTTCTCCAAAGAATCCCCGTCCGAAAATGTGTAAAATGCCGACACACAATGTCCGATAATTCCCTGCACCTCCGGATGGGCGGGATCCCCGGCAATGAGAATGGTCTCGCCGGCAGCGGAATGCTCGGCGACAATGCGGTGTATTTTCAGTACAAACGGGCAGGTAGCGTCGCTGTATGGCAGTCCCAGCTCACGGATACGGTCATAGACTTCCCTTGCCACGCCGTGAGAGCGTATGACAAGCTCCTCATCGGGGTGTGCCTCCTCCGGCGATGAGACGATCCTCACGCCGCGTTCCTCCAGCTCCCGTACCTTTTGCGGATTGTGAATGATAGCGCCCAGGGTACACACCTTCCTGCCGCTGTCCACCAATCCCTCCACCAGTTCGACAGCCCGCTTCACGCCGAAGCAGAACCCTGCCGACTGTGCCACTTTGATCTTCACGGTGTTTCCTCCAGACGTCCGGTTATTTTTTCTTCAGATCGTTTTCTCTCATTTTCTTGATCTCATCCATGATCCTGCGGCTGGCATTGCGGTATTCCTCCGGTCCGCCGTTTTTCAGTCCAAGCTCCTCGGGGGTCAGGGGCGTTCCCCAGGAGATCGTCACCCCCTGGAACAGCTTGATCTTCTTGTTTTTCGGGGTGATGCACACAGGGATGACAGGGGTGTGCGTCTGCTGGGCAATGATGGACGGGCCTGATTTCGGCCGCAGGAACTCTCCCGTTTTAGAGCGTGTGCCCTCGATGAAGATTCCCAGCACTCTGTCGTCCTTCACCACAGACTCCGCCTGTTCAATCGCCTTGGTATCACCGGAACCGCGGTGCACCGGGAAAGCTCCCAGCTTGCGGATAAGTCCGGCAAAGAATTTGTTTTCAAACAGCTCTGCCTTTGCCATGTAGTAGATCTGGCGCTTCTGTGTCAGCGCCAGCAGCACGGGGTCAAGATTGGAAATATGGTTCGAGCAGGCAATGAAGGGGCCTTCCTTGGGAAGATTCTTCTTGCCTTTCACTTTGTAGAAATACAGCAGCTTGAAGATCGGGATAGCCAGCACCCTGCCGACCACATAAATAGGGTGTCTTCTTTTCATACCGTTTTCTCCTTTATGGTTTCGATCACCTTGTCGATAGCTTCCTCCAGGGTCAGCTCTGAGGTGTCGATCGTCACGGCACCCTCGGCTGCTTTCAGAGGCGCCGTCTTCCGGTGGGAATCGTTATAGTCACGCTGCACGATATCGTACAGCACCTTGTCGAAATCCGCTTCCATCCCCTGTTCCTCCAGCTGCTTCACCCGTCTGCGGGCACGCTTTTCCGGAGAGGCTGTCAGGAAGATCTTCACCTGTGCATTAGGCAGGATGACCGTGCCGATATCACGGCCGTCCATGATGACGTCGGCATTCTGTGCAAAGCTCCGCTGCAGCTCCAGCAGATACGCTCTCACCACGGGAATCGCCGATACCGCCGATGCGGCCATGGATACCTCCTCGCTGCGGATCTGCTCCGAAACATCATCGTCATTGAGCAGGATATGCTGTACACCGTTGAAAAACACCAGACGGATCTCTGTCTTCGGCAGCATTTCCTCCACTGCCTTTTCATCGCCGGTGCTCACTTCACAGCGGATGCACGCAAGGGCAACGGCACGGTACAGCGCACCGGTGTCAATGTAAATGTAACCCAGTTCAGATGCTGCCGCCTTGGCAATCGTGCTTTTTCCTGCTCCTGCAGGTCCGTCAATCGCAACCGATATCATATTGTTTCCTCCCAACGCCGCCTCCCTGCCCTCTCTGCAGCAGGTCTGCGCATTTAGTATTGCAAGTGAATAGTCCTATTATAACACTCTTTCCCAAAGATTACAATAATCCACCGCATTTTTTGCAGCCGATAGTTTTTTGGGGGAAACCCTTTGTTTCCGAACAAAGGGTTTCCCCCAAGCCCCTTTCCTAAAAAAAGGGTGGAGACAGGACTGGCAGGAAACGAATAGATTGCCGGTTTTGGGTGACCGCCGTCCCGTGTTCCCAAGCCCCTTTCCTAAAAAAGGGTAGAGACAGGACTGACAGGAAACAGCTCTTTCTTTGTCACCAACGGCTTCATTCGGACATAAGCTGATAACAGTCAATGCAACGATAACGATCCCCAAACGCAGTCAATGAAGCCACAGCTTCGCCTTCCGGGCGCCGGGGGAGTTCCGGTGAAAGCCCCCCGGCCGGAACGATTCAGGGCCTTGGCGTATGACAGCTATTGCGGTAAAACACATACAGGAGAATGCTTATGAAAACTTCATCACTTGCGACAATCCCGCTGAGCCGGCTGCCTGTCGGCGAAAGCGGTGTGGTAGAAACCCTGCCGGAATATCCGGAGCTGCGGCGCCGGCTCATGGCGCTGGGACTTATCATCGGTACCACCATCACGGCGGTCAACGCAAGTCCGGCGGGTGATCCCCGGGCGTATTTTTTCAGAGGCTCATTGATCGCACTGCGCCAGCGTGACGCCGCGACCATCCTGCTCGGGAACAGATCGGCGGTGGAGGTATGAGCTCCGGACAGCCCCGCTGCCGTGTGCTTCTCACAGGTAACCCCAATGTCGGAAAGAGCACGGTGTTCAACGCTCTCACCGGCATGAAACAGCATACGGGCAACTGGCCGGGGAAAACCGTCGTCACGGCGGAGGGACATTTCCAATGTAACGGGACGGAATGTACCCTGACCGATCTCCCCGGAACCTATTCCCTGCTGGCAGGCTCTCCCGATGAGGAAGCCGCCGCTGATGCGCTGCTCGGGAACAAGGCTGACTGTATCATCCTGGTGGCGGATGCATCCTGTCCCCAGAGGAATCTCCCCCTGCTCCTGCAGATCCTGGAGATCACCGACCGGGTGGTGGTATGCCTGAATCTCGTGGATGAAGCCGCACGGAAGCAGATCACCACAGATGTGCGCCGGCTGTCGGAGATGCTGGGCGTACCTGTCATCCCGACGGCAGCCCGTTCGGGAAAGGGACTGGACGAACTGCGGAGAGCCGCTGTCGGCATGGCACAGGGACATATCCCTGTCAGAGCCTGCCCCACCGTCTACGATAGCAAAACAGAACAGGCCGCTGCGTTGATCGGGGCAGCCTGGGAACATCCTGCCGCCCGTGCCGCCTCCCTGCTGCTCCTGCCGCCGGAAAACCGTGAGAAGCTGCTCCGACGTCTTTCCGTCCCCCTGACCGAAAAACTGTCAGCCGCCTTTGACGCCGCCGACCGTCTGCTCTGCGGTTGCGGGGATATTTCCGGGAGTATCACCGCAGCGCTTGTAAGCCGGAGTGACGCCATTTGCCGGGAGTGCGTGCAGAATGCCGGCGGCACCTTCAGCGAACGTGACCGCCGTCTGGACAGACTGATGACCTCAAAAGCCACCGGTATCCCCATGATGCTGCTGTTGCTGTCGGTGGTCTTTTATCTGACGATCATCGGGGCGAATTACCCGTCGGAGCTGCTCAGCCGCGGATTCACCTTTCTGCGGGAGCAGTGCCGCCGTCTGCTGGAATCACTGGGAGCAAACGGCTTCACCATCGGGCTGACGGTGGACGGTATGCTGGGTACGCTGAGCAGCGTGGTCTCGGTGATGCTGCCGCCGATGGCAATCTTCTTCCCGCTCTTTGCGCTGCTGGAGGACTCCGGATATCTGCCGAGAGTGGCATTCAACCTTGACCGGATATTCTGCCGTGCCGGTACACAGGGAAAACAGGCGCTCACCATGATGATGGGCTTTGGCTGTAACGCCTGCGGTATCACCGGATGCCGGATCATCTCCTCTGACCGGGAACGGAAGATCGCCGCCCTGACCAATAACTTTTCCCCCTGCAACGGCCGCTTCCCTACCCTCATTGCCATCATCTCGGCATTTTTCGTGGGGACACTGCCGCCGTTCCTTCGCTCGGCGGCAGGTGCGGCGATCCTGGTGGGCGTCATTGTGCTGAGTATCCTGCTGTCGCTGGGCGTGACCCGTCTGCTGTCATTGACCATCCTCAAAAGCACCGGCGGCAGTCTTGTGCTGGAGCTTCCTCCCTACCGCCGTCCGCAGTTCGTCAGAACCATCCTACTCTCCCTGAAGGACAAGGCCCTCTCGGTACTGGGAAGAGCCGTGGCAGTAGCTCTTCCCGCAGGTGCGGTGATATGGCTGCTCTCCAATCTCGACTGCGGCGGGCAGAGTCCCATCTCGCTCTTTACCTCGTGGATTGACCCCTTTGCCCGTGTATTCGGGATGGACGGCGTGATTCTCACGGCTTTTTTGCTGGGCTTTCCGGCTAATGAAACCGTACTGCCCATTGCCCTGATGCTTTATCTTTCCGGCGGCACGATGACCGACTTTGAAAGCTACGGACAGCTGCACACCCTCCTCGTGGGGCACGGCTGGACCCTGCTTACCGCCATTTGTGTGATGCTTTTTACGGTAATGCACTTTCCCTGTTCCACCGCCTGCATCACCTTCTACAAAGAAACACGGAGCATGAAATGGACCTTTCTTGCATTCCTGCTGCCCACCGTCTGCGGACTTTTCTGCTGTGCCCTCGTGAATCTGCTGTTCTGCCTGCTGTAAAACCATTCCGGAATCCACAGAGACAATATTTCACAAGCTTTCGTTTAACGGGGATTTCCTTAGAATAAATCAGGCACGGGTACTTCCGATTGAATAGCCGTTTCTTAATATTTGAGTGTACAACCGGTACAAATAATTATCCCCGCACCTAGCGGGGATTCCCTTAGAATGAAAACAAAGCAGGCACGGGCACTTCCAATCGAGCAACCGTGCCTGAAAGTTTGAAAATAACAGCCGTTAAGCGCCCCGTCAAGGGGCGTGTCGGCGGTCGTAGAGCAATCACAGCCCTGCTGTGCCGTGCCGGATGTTAGCGACACTGCACCCTCGCCTTACCACAAACAGAGTGAGCGCAGCGAACGACAGCGTGACGACACAGCGGCGGGGCGCCGCTTGACAGATAACGGGAAGGGCGGTAGAATAGGAGGCGGTAAAAGGAGGTGATAGCATAACGGAGAAAGAATGTCCGTCAAAACGACAAAAGCTGCTGTATATCACATGGGGGATCCTCGCTGTACTGCCGTTTTTTCTGATCTTCAACAATAACGTGTGGTTCGACGAGACGTATACCCTGGCACTCATCCGTCACGACTATGGGGATATCATCCGTATCCTTAAATCCGATATGCACCCGCCGCTGTATTTTGTATCCCTCAAGCTCTTCTGCGAGCTGTTCGGCTACTCTATGGAGGTTACCAAAATCTTCTCCATTCTTGGCTATGAAGGCTCTCTCCTGCTGGGAATCACACTCATCCGGAAGCATTTCGGACATCGGACAGCTTTTTTCTATCTCCTCATCACAGGGGCTGTCCCTATGAATTTCTACTTCAGCGTCCAACAGCGTTCCTACTCGTGGTCGTTCTGCTTTGTGGCACTCTGCTTTGTCAGCGCTTTACTCGTGCTGCAGCACCATAAACCACATTACTACATCCTGATGACGGCCGGAGGTCTGTTGGCCGGTTATAACCACATTTTCTCCCTGTTGGCAGTGGGGCTGGTGTTCCTGTTCCTCAATGTCTATACGCTCATCAGGGAACGTAAACAGCTTTGGAAGCTGCTGCTTGCCGATCTGGCTATGGTGCTCGGCTATCTCTACTGGCTCATGCCGCTGCTCATGCAGACACGGGCCGCCGCTCAGAATTTCTGGCAGGACGGTCCCGATCCCTACTCCATCAGTTCCTTTGTCTTCGGTATCCTCGTCTGCGCCGTCCTGCTCATCAAGCCGCAGAACCGCAGCCGCACTATCGCTTTTGCCATGGTGTGCGTCCTCGGGATACAGGCTATCGGACTGGGTGTCACGTTCCTGTATAAGCCGCTGTATATTGCCCGCTACGGCGCCGTCATTATGGGTATTTTCTGTCTGATGACAGCAATCGGTCTGACAGCGTTTTCCGTCCGCACACAAAAGATCGTCTGTGCGGTGCTGACCGCCATGCTGGTGATCTCCTACGCCTATGCAGCCTATCTGGAATATAATCCCTCCGCAGGGGATTTTCTCTCCCGCAACAGCCAGCGTATCTCCGGAACCGATACCTTCCTCTATACCGACAGCGCCTTTGGCATTGCGGCTTACTACTTCCCCGATAATCCCCATCTCAGCACGGAAAACGAAAGCTGGTACGAGGCCTTTGGCAATGTGGACTGCGTGACCCGTGAGGAGGCGCTGCGCCTGACAAAAGACAAACCGGTCTGGTACATCAGGTTTGCCGGGAAGAAACTGCCGGGGTACATTCAGGATCACTTCCGCTATGAACGGCTTGACACCTTCACCTGTGATCTCAACAGCTTTGAATTTTATCGTCTTGAACAAAAATAGCCAAAAAAAGGCACGGTCATTCCCGGATGGCCGTGCCTGTTACTTTATTATTGGATCCGTTTCAGGAGCGTTTTACGGTCGGTGGTATCGGTCTCGCGGACAACGGCCTTCACGTCCAGGAGCTTGGACGGGACGACTGCCAGTCTGTCAACACCCAGCGCCAAAAACATGGGGGTGATATAGGGGTCGCAGGCAAGCTCGCCGCAGACTGTCACTTTTTTGCCCCGCTCGTGGGCATTCCTGCACACAAGCTCTATCAGCCGGAACACCGCTTTGTGATACGGCTCGTAGTAATACTCCAGCTTCTGGTTCTCACGGTCGATCGCCAGAGTGAACTGCGTGAGGGCGTTGGTGCCGATGGTGACAAAATCCGATACCCGACAGATCTCATCCGAGATCAGGGCGGCTGCCGGTGTGCTGATCATCGCACCGAGCTTCACATTTCTCCGGTACTCCTGTCCCTTTGCCCGCAGCTCCAGCTTCGCATCCTCAATGGTCCGTCTGACATACTCGATCTCTTCGATATTATTGATCATCGGCATCACGATACTCAGATTACCGCAGACGGAAGCCCGCAGCAGGGCTCTGAGCTGTGTCATAAAAAATTCCTTGTTGTTGAGCAGCACCCGGATGCCGCGGTACCCCATTGCGGGATTATTCTCCTTCGGGATATCCAGATAGGGAACATTTTTCTCACTGCTCAGGTCAGCCAGGCAGATTGCTACCTCGGAGTCCGGAAATGCACGGAGGATGGTTTTATAGACCTCCGTCTGTTCATTTTCTGGCGGGGGCGTTTTCCGCTTTCCGAAAATATAATCCGCACGGAACAGTCCCACTCCCTCGGCGTCGTTATTCTTTGCCGATCCGATCCCCTCAAGAGAATCAATATTTGCCGAAAGCACAATCTTCTGTCCGTTCCTGGTCACGGAAGCCAGTCCGATCTGGTTCTTGAGCTTCTGCTGTCTCTGCAGGTAGCGTTCCTGGCGGATACGGTACTGGGCAAGCGTATTATGATCGGGTGAGATGATGACACGGCCGTTCTGACCGTCGATGATGGCATCCAGCCCGTCGAAGGACAGCAGGGATTCCTTCACCTGGATCACGGAGGGAAGTCCCATCGTGCGTGCCAGAATCGCCGTATGCGAGTTTTTGGAGCCCTTATTGGTCACAAAGCCGATGAGGTTCTTCTGCTGGAAGCTGATGGTCTCACTGGGAAGAAGCTCCGTAGCGGCAATAATCACGGGGATGTCATCATTCTCCTGCTTTTCAGGCTTTTTGGGCATGAGGACTTCCAGAATGGTGTTGGCGACATCCATAATATCAGACGCACGCTGACGGAGATAATCATCCTTGAGTGCCTGAAAAATCTCGGCGATCTTCTCGGCCGTATTCCTCACGGCAAATTCCGCATTCAGGTGCATCTGCCGGATACAGGTCTCCACCGTTTCCACAAACTTGGAATCCTCCAGGATCATAATATGCGTCTGGAAGATCACCGACTCATTCTGGCTGACGTGCTTACAGGCTTCGTCATACAGCTGCTGCAAATGCTGTTTGGCCTGACTGGCAGCCTGGCGGTAGAGTTTCAGTTCTGCGTCTGCATCTTTTACGGTGTATTTTGGTATATCGTCTTTTTCGTTCGAGTAAAACGACAGCTTACCGATGGCGATTCCGTTGGAAACGCCTCGTCCATATAGCTCTAACATCGGTTTCACTCCCTTCTTGAATGGCTGCTATGACTTTATATAGTGATTCCATAGACTTTCTTATTCTTATTAAACAATAAAATATCCAAATTGTCAACATAATAATAGCAATTCTTTGTATAAAAATTAGTACACAGTGCAGAGCCTG
>ONEU01000111.1 GCA_900316925.1 uncultured Eubacteriales bacterium | reverse complement strand
TATTGCAGTTGCAGACGAGGATAGAAAGTTGGTTGATTGATGGTCAATCGGTCGTTGGTAATATGGGACCGGCAGCTTGCCGGCGCCCGGCAGGGTTACTTGACAGACTTCTCGCTCACCGGAAACGTAAAATAGGTGTTCGGATAAGGCTCGTTCTGCAGTGTGAAATGCCACCACTCCGAAAACAGCGGCTTGAAACCGTTGGCGGTCATTGCTTCACGCAGCATCATGCGGTTCCGGTACTGTTCCTCCGTAATGCCGGAATAATCGGGATGCGAAAGCTCTCCGAAATAATCAAACGTTCCTCCCATATCGACCTCTTTCCCGGTTTTCATATCAAAGAGTGTCAGGTCAACGGTGCTTCCACGGCTGTGTCCTGAACGCTCGGAGATGTAACCCTGGGGAAACAGTACCGATTTGTCAAGACCGGGATAGAAACAGGATTTCATCCGTGTGTCATTCAGATCCTTCGCCCATCTGACAAAATGCGAAACTGCTTTCTGCGGACGGTATGCATCGAAGATTTTCAGCCGATATCCCTTTCTCATCATATCGTCGCTGACCCGTTTCAGAGCATACGCCGCTTCCTTCGTAATCAATGCCGTGGGCTGTTCATATCCGTCAATACGGTCACCGACAAAGTTGTAGGTGGAATAGTAACGGATTTCAAGAATGACATCAGGAACGACATCGGTCAGGACAACGAAATCGGAGGCATCCGCTTCCGGTGCTGCCGGAGCAGGCTGTGAAGTCGAAGTGGATGATTGCTCCTGCTGCGGTGCCGCTGTTCCCTGTGACACCTCAGAAACGATGGAAGACTGGGGCGTCGGAGTCGGTTCGACGGATTCTGCTGCCGGAACCACCGAAGTCTGTTCTACGGATACTTCTGACGGAGCGGCCACGGATACTGCCGATGGCTGCGAAACAGACGGCTCTTGGGAAGGTGCAGACGAACTTGTTGACGAAGGAGCCTGGGAGGAAACGATCGGATTCGGTTCAGAGGGCTGCGAGGATTGCTTTTCCGAGGAAGCGGATGACGGTTTTACAGATGCTTCCGGAGACTGCTGCTTTGATGCTGCCGACGACTCTGCCGCAGGAAGCTGCGAGGATTGTTCTGTGGAAACCTCCGCCGTCTGTGATACGGAGACTGTGGGGTCATTAGTAGAATTGGATGGTTGTGAAGCGGCACATCCGGAAAAGGCTGTCAGGATGAGTGTAAGTACAAGTATTGCGGAACGGATTTTTTTCATGCGGTGATCTCCCCTGTTCGTTGGATTCTGTTGATATGATTATACCACATTTCTTCTACTATTTCTACCACGGAACCGGTGTTTTTGAATCGCAGATGCTTATGCGGCGGCAGGAAGTGCATATTTGTCCAGGATCTCGTCATATTTTCCGATGCTCGTTTGCAGCAGCTGCAAAAAATCTTTTTCGGGATAGAGACCGTCAGCGTTGGTTTTCAGGCCTGTGAAGTGCAGCGGTACGATGGCAGGATGCTTGTCCAGGTTCAGAAGAGGCATATTCCTCAACTGATCCAGCGTCTGATACACCAGGTCCACGGTGCAGTATTTGCTGCCGTCAGGAGCTTTCCAGCGGCAGAAAACGACCTTGGAGCCGATAGGAGTTTTCTGTTCGATGGTTCCCGGCAGTTCATAGTCCTCAACACCAAGGGCTGCCAGTACACTGCCGATATTGGAATCATGGCCGCACAGAAAGCTGAATTTCCGCCCGTCGGTGTTCAGTTCCTTCTCAATCTCCCGGAGCAGCGGGTTAGCGACATTGGTAGCAATCAGCGGTGCGGTGAACAGCACATCCCCGTAAACATCCTTGATCTCGGAGATCTTCAACCATTGGCTCTCCGTCAGCTCGTGACCAAAGGCAGCCTTCACAGGGTCAGGTTCTTCATAATACTGCAGAATCAATGCATCACTGACGGAACACGCAGTTTTCAGAGAGCCCTTCATTCCGGGCTCCTGCTCCTGTTCCAGTACGATGGTGAGATCATCGGTGGAAAGCTCCTTCACAGTCCCCTCTTTCCAGGCTTCTGACTGCTTCATATCAATCACATCGGTAATCAGCTCGTAATTATCCGATAGTCCGTTGATGGCATCCGTATATAACTCTCTGATCTGTGCCTCGGCATCTGCGTTGTAGTCCGGAGAGACAAAGTTGAGGTTCGGGTTGAAGACAGGATCCATGGTATCATAGTCCGTATGGGTTTCGATCATGGTTTTAGCCGTTGGCAGCAGTCCCGACGTAAAATACTGTGCCGTTGCGATAGTACGCTGCTTGGAATTGGCATAGACCCGCACGGCTCCGTCTTCCGGATGATAGTTTTCCGGGAACAGCTTCTCGGACTCCAGCCATTTCCGGAAATACTGTCCCATTTCTGTTTCCAGCACCCCGCCTCTCAGAGACAGCTCACTCGAGGCGGAGGACCATTCAAACCATTGATGGGGCGTGATCGTTCCCAGAAGTGAACCGTTTCCGCTCAATGGTGAACGGATATTATGCCGGCTCAGGACAACAACCTGTTCAAGTGTATAGCCGTCCCTGTGGGGGGTATCCGCCCCGGGTACTGTCGGTGTACTGCTTTCCGCAGAAGACTGTAAGCTGCTTTCCGCAACAGATTGTACGCTGCTTTCCGTTGTTTTGTTTTGCGGTTGAGAGGCACAAGCCCCCATACTTATCATCATACTGATGACTGTCAGCAGACAGATTGGTTTCTTTTTCATCCTGCTTCCTCCTTGAATCGTTTTTTCGGTTTCTCACTGATGTGCCGTTATTCTTCGTCAGCTTGTTTCCGTCAGGTTGTATTTCTGCTTGTCCTGGACATTGATGTCTTCCCCGAGCTGCACCTCGATCAGCTGCAGTTCCGTCACGGCAATCACCGTATGACGGCAGCCTGCCTGCATGGTGACGACATCCCCTACGGTAATTGGGTGCTCCACGCCGTCTACAATGGTTTTCCCTTGACCGGAGATACATACCCAGACTTCATCGCGGTACTGATGGCTGTGGTAATTCATGCGGTTGCCGGGCTTGAGCGTTACTTTGATGGTCAGGCTCCTGTCCTCGACATCCAACACACGATAACTGCCCCATGACTTCTCGGCAAACATGATCTGACGATCTATCTTCTCCACAAAAGGCTTGATAGAGCTTGACTGCTCCTTATCGGAGACAAGGATGCCTTCTGGACTTGCAGAGATCACCACATCATGCAGGCCCATTGCCAGGATGGGGACATTCAGTTCATTGACGATATGCACGCCGCTGCATCGTTCATTCATCATGGCATTGCCGATCGCGTTTTCCTGCATTGCTTCTGTCAGGGTATTCCAGGTGCCGAGGTCTTTCCATTCTCCCTTGTACCGCATGACCTGTATTTTCTCCTCTTTTTCTGCCACGGCATAATCAAAGCTGATTTTTTCCAGGGTTTCGTACTTTGAGAACAAATCATCATAATCCGTAAAGTCAATCAGTTCATGTGCCTTGTTGAGCAGATAACGCAGTCTGAACGCAAAGACGCCGCCGTTCCAGAGTGCCCCCTGGGAAATATACCGTTCTGCGGTCCTGACATCAGGTTTTTCCCTGAACGTCGTCACGGCACTGATCCCGGACTTGCTTGCGGGAATGATATAGCCGTATTTTTCACTCGGATAGGTCGGCTCGATACCCACCAGGACGAGATTGGCCTCCCCTTTTTCCGCCTGCGCACCAAGAGCCTTTATCATGGAGAAAAAATCATCCTCTACAAAGGGATCAACCGGACAGACCACGACGGCTTCGTTCCCCGGCACGCCTGCTACATCATGCAGATATGCAGATGACAGCGCAATGGCAGGAAAGGTATCACGGCGGCAGGGTTCCAGAGAGATACCCACCTCGTCGCCGAGTTGGTGACGGATCGACGAGACCTGCGCTTTAGACGTTGCAATCGTAATAACGGCATCCTTGTCGGCCTTTCTGATCTGGCGGTACACTCTCTGCACCATGGATTCATACCTGCCGTCCTCTGTCTTGAAGATCTTGATGAACTGCTTTGAACGGATCGTATTGGAAAGCGGCCACAGTCTTTGTCCCGAACCGCCGGACAACAGCACGATATTCATGTTTCACCCCTACCTTTCCGTCCTCGTGGGATTGTGCAGGAAATCCTCGTAGGCAAGCCGGATGCCGTCTTCCAGTTCGGTACGGTATTTCCACCCGAGCGCCTCTGTTTTAGAGATGTCCAGCAGCTTTCTCGGCGTCCCGTTGGGCTTGGAGGTATCCCAGCAGATCACGCCCTTGTAGCCCACAACCTTCGCCACAAGCTCTGTCAGTTCCTTGATGGAGAGTTCCCTGCCCGTTCCTGCATTGACGGTCTCATTGCCGCTGTAATGATTCATCAGAAATACGCACAGGTTTGCCAGATCATCCACATACAGAAATTCCCGCAGCGGTGAACCGTCTCCCCAACAGGTCACCTGATCCGCATGGCACTCCCTGGCTTCATGGAACCGTCGGATGAGTGCCGGCAAAACATGGCTGTGTGTGGGATGGTAGTTATCGTTGGGACCGTAGAGATTGGTCGGCATCACGCTGATAAAATCGGTGCCGTACTGCCGGTTCAGATATTCACAGTACCTGAGTCCGGATATCTTCGCTAAAGCATAGGCTTCATTGGTCTTCTCCAGCTCACCTGTCAGCAGGCAGCTTTCCTTCATGGGCTGCGGCGCCATCCTTGGATAGATACAGGATGAGCCTAAGAATTCCAGCTTCCGGCAGCCGTTCTGCCATGCGGAATGGAGCACATTCATTTCCAGAAGCATATTCTCATACAGAAAGTCAGCCGGTGCATCGTGATTAGCCATGATGCCGCCGACCTTTGCCGCAGCCAGAAAGACATATTCAGGCTTTTCCGCTTCAAAAAACGCCTCCACATCGTTCTGTCTGCACAGATCAAGCTCCTGGTGGGTACGGGTAACCAGATGGGTATAGCCCTGTCTCCGGAGTTCCCGGACGATTGCTGAACCAACCATACCCTGGTGACCTGCTACATATATTTTTGCGTCTTTTTCCATCATCCTGACAATTCTCCTATCCTGTGATGATCTGCTATCGGCTGTTCCGACGTGCAACGCTTCCTCACACATTCTTCCAGGCCGCTCCCCGCCTGGCAAGCTCCCGGTCATGCTCCGCCATGATCCGGACAAGCTCCGAAAAATCGGTTTTCTGCGGGTCCCATCCCAGCAGGGTCTTTGCCTTTGTCGGATCGCCTAAGAGATTGTCAACCTCCGTCGGACGGAACCACCGGGGATTGACACAGACAAGCATTTTCCCGGTTACGGCATCATAGCCCTTTTCGTCGATCCCTCCGCCCTCCCAACGGAGCTTCATCCCGTTGACGGCAAATGCTTTTTCCGTAAATTCACGCACTGTATGCTGTTCACCGGTTGCGATCACGAAATCCTCCGGAGTCTTGTGCTGGAGGATCATCCACATACACGCAGCATAGTCACCGGCATAGCCCCAGTCACGACGGCTGTCCAGATTCCCAAGCTCCAGATGATCCTGCAGCCCCTCTGCAATTCTGCCCGCAGCAAGGGTGATCTTCCTGGTGACAAAGCTCTCCCCGCGTCTTTCGGATTCGTGGTTGAACAGGATCCCGTTGGCAGCAAACATCCCGTATGCTTCACGGTACTCCCGGGTGATCCAGTAACCATACTGCTTGGCAACCGCATAGGGACTGTACGGATGAAAGGGCGTTGTCTCTTTCTGAGGAACCTCCTCAACCTTGCCGAACAGCTCGGAGGTGGATGCCTGATAGAACCTTGTTTTCGTGGAAAGCCCCAGTATGCGTACCGCTTCAAGCAGGCGCAGAACACCCAGTGCATCAATGTCGCCGGAGTATTCGGGGGCGTCAAAGGAAACCTTCACATGACTCTGTGCCGCAAGATTATACAGCTCGTCCGGTTGTACAAGACCGATGATCCGAATCAGCGACGATGAATCGGAAAGGTCACCGTTATGCAACGTGACAGCGTTTCCGGCAATCAAATGATCGATTCTGGCAGTATTGGAGAGGGAGGCACGTCTGATGATGCCGTGAACCTCATAGCCCTTTGTCAGCAGATATTCCGCCAGATAGGAGCCGTCCTGCCCTGTGATCCCTGTGATCAATGCTTTTTTCATTTCCATTCCTCTTCTTTCTATCGGATCAATGCCGTTTTTTTCAGAATCAAACCGATAAAATTTTATTTTTCGACCTTTTGAGGTCGAATTTTGGCTTGATAGGGGGTATTAGTGAAAGGAGTTTTGATGTTCCATTGCTCCTTACCATATCAGAAAGGAGTAATACCGTGTTTATTATCATCAGAAGGGCATCCACCTTCTATGGCAGGATCAATCTTTCCGACGACCAGCACCATCCCGTGTTACTGGAAGATACCGATCAGCTGATCTTCACTGTGCGGGACAGCATGGAAACGGATGCCGCAGAAGTGCTGATCCGGAAGGTCATCACCGCTGACCGTGAGTTTGAGGGAAACTACGGCTTTGAACTGACGCCGGAAGAAACCGATCTGCCCGTCGGCACATACTATTATGATGTTGGTCTCCAGCGGGAGAACGGTGAGTTTTACCATATCACCATCCCCGACCAATTCATTATCAAACAAAGTATCTCAAGAAAGGATGATTAGATGGATTACCATACGATTAACGCAACCATCGTTACCCCCAGCACCGAGCACATGGCCTATGAGCAGACCAATCACCGTGTGGATGTGCTCGAAGAAAGAATGACCTCCGATACGACTGACATCCGTCAGCGTATTCTGACGGTCAGCAACGATTTTGAAGAGCAGATCGACAATGAAACGACTGCCCTCCATCACAGAATTGACACGATCATCGCCAATCAGAGTGCTACGGAAGGCAATAGTGAACTGGTGGATATCCGCATGGGGACTGACGGCAATACCTACACCTGTGCGGGGACGGCTGTCAGGAGCCAGTTGTTTGATCTGAATATGGCATTGGGCAGGGAGAGCTGGTTCTACCCGGCAATGGAACCCGGCCGTTTCAGTCCGTCCAACGGAACGCCGATAGAAGATAACAATTTTCGGAGAACGGCTCAGAATATTGATCTGACCGGGTATCAATCTTTGGATATCCTCCCGGCGCAAAATTCCTGTGTCGTATTCCTTGACGCAGACGATCAGTATCTTTCGTACTCCTATATTGTTGCCGGGAATACCCTGACGGTTTCCCAGAGCCAGGGGGCGAAAATGAAAATCTTCATTCAGTCCGTCAACAGCCACGATCTCAGGATCAAGGCTGTGCGTCAGGGGGATTACGCCCTTGATTCCTCCGTCAGAAGTCTGGAGAATCAGGTCAGCCGGATCGATACGGATTTCGGAAATCTGACCGGATGCACCACGACGCTTCTGCCCACAATGGAATACGGCCGTATTGATCTCAATACCCTCGAAAATATCGAGGATGCTCACTTCATTAGAACCGTCGGTTACCTGACAGTAACGGATTATCAGTCTGTTACCGTGACGGCAGCGGAAGGCTATAACGTCGGTATCATCCTGTACGACGAGAATCATCAGAAGATCCGTCACCAGTTCCTGACACCGCAGTCATCAGCGGCTCTCTCAGGAAAATATGCCCGCTTATTCACTACCAGAGCTGAAAACACCTACGCTTTTCCGGATATCAGTCAGCCCCTGACAAACTATATGCAGATCACCGCATTGACGGTGCCGATGATTTATACCAGAAGTGAGACGGACAGCTTATTGAACCACCTGTCCCACAGTCCCTTGTTCGGAAAGAAATGGGTTGCCTGCGGCGACAGCTTCACAGAGGGTGACTTCACAGGCTATACGGACAGAAACGGAAATACGCATACTAATTCCGATGCGTATGATCCCGAAATGCATTGTTACAAGACATATCCCTGGCACATTGCCAAAAGAAACTGCATGACGCTGGTCAACGAAGCAAAATGCGGCACCACTATGGCACTGACCAAAGAATATGTTGACGGTCAGCAGAGTATCGGGTACAAAACGCCCTTTTCGTATCAGCGTTACGCCAGCATTCCCGATGATGCCGATTATATCACCCTATGGTTCGGCATCAATGACGCAAACCATACCTATCTCGGCACCATCAGCGATTCTGAAAATACCACCTTTTACGGCGCTTGGAACATGGTGCTGGAATACCTGATCGAGCACCATCCCTATGCCAAGATCGGTATCGTGATTACGGAATCCTGTGCCGCCCCCTACCGAAACGCTGTCAGAGAATGTGCCCTCAAATGGGGAATCCCGTATCTCGACATGATGGGAGATGACAAGGTTCCTGTCATTTTCGGCAGAGCTTCCTCGCTGGGGCTTTGTCAGCGGGCAAGAGAACTGCGGACGGCAGCCTTTGAGGTATCCTCTTCCAACCAGCACCCCAATCTGAAAGCACATGAATACCAGAGCACCTTCATTGAGAACTGGCTGAAAAGTTTATAATCACAAAGCAGAGCATCTGCCTCTGAGGGCGGATCGTTCTGTGTGTTGGAAATATGCAGGCGGAACGCTCCTCCTGCATATTTTTTTATGGGTGCTGTTTTGTCCTGCCTTTTGACAGCTTTTTCAGGACCGTTCTGACGAGTGACAGCATATACCGATATTCTGACGTATGATGGAAAAAGACATACATCATTGCCACCGGGATGACTGCCGAGATGACACAGCGTAACAGAAACGCCCATAACGTGACGGGCAGATAGTATTCGGCAAGCATGGTAACAGCAATCACCAGGAACATCGGCAGCGCATATTTCAGATAATCTGCAAAATAATACCGAAGCTTCTTGCCAAACGCATATTTGAAGACCGCATAGGGTTCCCACCAGAAATTGGTTGTCAGTGTGCTGATCGTCGTCCCTGCCACAACACCGAAAATACCGAGATGAAAAGTCCTGGCAAGTAGTACCGAAGCCGCCAGATTGATGACCGCTTCTAAAACGGACTTCCATCTGACCTGCCAGAAAAGCCCGCTTGCATCAATGAACATACAGGAGGATTGCCGCATACAGGTAACAAAAAAATTGAGCATCAGAAAAGCGACAATATAAAACGGGAACTCATACTCGCTGCCCCACAGCACGGCGATAAACGGATTGATCAATGTGGTAAGACAGGTCGTGCAGAAGACAGCAATATAGGCATTGATAAAAAGGAGCTTTTTAAAAAACAGGTAAGATTCCTCACTGGATTTTTCGGCAACAAGATTCCCCACGCTGGCGGTGACCGGAGAAAAAAGCTGCAGATAAAAGCTTCTGACCGTGCTTGTCACCAATGTGTAATTGGAATAATAACCGGTTGCTGCCACACCCACAAACATGGAAATCAGGATATTGTCCGTACCGCTTACCACCACGGAGCCTAACTTGTGACAGGCCATCGCAAGGACATTTTTCAGGATGGAGCGAAGTGATTTTTTGTCCAGCTTTTCGTTCCGGTGTTCCTTCAAATACGGGAACAGCTTATCGGCTTTGACGGATATACAGACATTCCCCAAAAATGTGCAGAGTATCTGTACCACCAAGAACAGGATATAGGCATTCCAGACCAGAATGACAACAATCTGCAGCACATTGCGCAGAAGATTGAAGGTCAGTGTATTTAGCGAATCAATATGTCCGTTCTGACTGGCAAGAATAATGGAGCGTTTGTAATTAAAGAAATAGCTTGCGGAAGAATTCAGAAGAAACAGCAGGTAGACTACCCAGAGCGGCGGGAGATCAGGCGGGATGCCGGATACATCACCGACCAGAAACGGCAGGACGGGAATCAGACAGCAGCCCGCCGTCAGAACAAAGATACCGACGAACCTGTAAATCCGGGAGTAGAAATGCATCAGGGCAGCAATCTGTTTCTGATCGTTTTCCGCCAGAGGCTTGTACATAGCATAGATGATGGCCGTACCGAAGCCCAGTTCCGCGAAGGATAAAACCGACAGAATATTGGTAAACAGACCGTTGATCCCCAGGTAAGAGGCGCCAAGGTTCTGAATGAATACCGTTCTGGTGATAAAACTCAGAATAATGGCGGAGGCCTGACCCAACAGAGCAAATCCTGTGTTCCGTATCGAATTTTCTGTTCTGCTTTTTGCCATCCCGATCCCTCATTATTGTTTGATGATCTGCATAAACTGTCGATAATACTGCCCGGCGGAAAAATAATCTTCCACGCGTTTTCTTGCCTTCTGCCCCATTTCAGCGCACAGCAGAGGATCATTTTTCAATGTCACAAGACGCCCGGCAATGTTGTCGGAGAGACGTTCATCTCTTTCCAGCAAGAAACCCGTATCTGGGGTGCACATTTCGGGAATCCCTCCCGCATGGGTGGTAATCACCGGCAAGCCTGACGCCATGGCTTCAAGGACTGCCAGCGGTAACGGATCGTCCCAGATGGAGGGCAGAACAGCCACATCGGCTATCCCCTCGATCTCCGCTACTGCTGCGTGATCGAGATATCCTGTGAAGACGATCCGATTCCGACAATGCCGGACTTCCGCCTTCACCTTCTCTACATAAGGATCGGAAACGTCCGTTCCGAACCAGGCAGAACCGATAATGACCAGTACCATATTTTTTTCTTCGTTGAGCAGCGAAAAGGCTCTGACTAACTCCAGCACTCCCTTTTCACGGCATAACCGTCCGGTATAGCAGATGACAAAGGCATCCCTGTCAATGCCGTATTTCTTTCTGATCTCTTCTTTTTTGACCGGCTCCGTAATCCTCGCAAAGGACTTGGCGGGGATACCATTATGCAAAACGACGGTATGCGCTGCGGGAAGTGCTCTGTCAACAACGTCTTTGATATAGCGGCTGACAGTGATGATCGACTGACAGCGCTTCGGCAGAAGATTGCCATAGTGTCTCAAAGCGAACAGATTCTCATTATGCAGATGTAAATGGATTCCTGCCCTTGTCGCCCGGGCAGCCGCAGCGACAAAAACCGGTCTGTTCTCGATAATGACCGCATCATACTCTTCCCTTTTCAGGTACCCGCAAAAAAAGCGGATAAACTCCTGATAGGGCGCCTCCGGACGGAAACGGCGCCTGATCCGCAGTCCGAAGCTCTCCGGTCTGTCCGTACAGGGCATCTGGTAGTATCGGATATGATTGTCGGAAAACTCCCTGACCGCATCAATGCTGTCATTAACGCTGAAAATATCCACCTGCGGCGCGTTACTGTCCGCCTGCGCCATTGCCGCAAACGTATCAATCAGGCTCTCAACGGCTCCTCCCTTCACTGCGGGAACAGGAAGCCTGCCGGGTGAAATGATGGCAATTCTCATGTTTTCAGTTCCTCACTCTTGTTGTTTTACCTTACTTTGATCACGATCCTGTTATTGACAAGTAAAATCAGCCCGTAGAATAACGCAAATTTGCTCCAGATCCATAATAACAGCAGCGGACTGTAACACCAATGCATCCCCAGCATGATCCCCAACCAGGCAAATAAGTATTTTGCCTTGACATCAAGAACGGTTTTCTCAATACAGTCCGCTTTGATCAATAGTCTTACCGCTACAAACTGGTAGACAACACTCAGGAGCCATCCGGCCGCACGTCCGAAGATCATCAGTATCTCCATAGGGCCGGACAGGATCTGGCTGTTCCCATATCGTCCCATACTGCTCTGATACACTTCCCAGGCGTATGAACTGCCGGGATAACAGCTCCCGCAGCCTGATTCAATCCCCCGCAGCCACCTGAACCCGGGGATATTTGCCAATGCGAACTTATTGATCGTACTTGCTGTCATCATGCCGAGATCAGGGAGATATCTTCCCACCGTCGCTTCAAATCCGGAAGCGTAGTTCCAGGGACCTCCCACGTAAAGCTCAATCAGATTGGAAATCTTCTTCGCACTTAATTGGGTAACGGAAAACGAAGACAACGACTCACCAAACTGTTTATTGACAAACATGGTCGCCACGCAGAATAATCCTGCCGGCACCAGAACAATGGCGGATATTTTTCTGTACTCCGGATAGACATAAAAGTAGATCGTCAGGGTAGCAATCAGCGTCATCACGATGTAGGCGCGGTTACTGCCAAAGTACATTCCGAAATTGAGAAATGCCAGCAGAACGGCGATCAGGTAGTACAGCAGCTGATGGGTACTGCTTTTGTGATTCATAACGTACTGCATGAAACCGGCAAATAAAAACGCTTTGATACAGCTGATGATAATATCCTCATACCATACCCCCGCATTGGCGTCGGAATGCTTGAACAGGATGATATTCATTGAAGGGATCACATAATTGATCCGTATCAGGACAATGATGAACAGAAACGCAAGGACCATCCAGCCGGCAGGCGTAATGGTTTTGGGCGGCTTCGGAAGCGGCTGCTGTCTGACGGAAGTGAGCCGGTAGACCCGGGGGTAATACCTTGCGATCACCGCCACCGCTATGATCAACTCAATGCACATCACCAGAACGGCAACATGATAGGAGGACGGGGATACTGCTGACGACATATAGTAGTCTGTTTCTCCATAGGACAGATAAATCGTAAAGGGAAGCACCAGGTAGCGGATGACGATCAGTGCGTAAAAGATCTTCAATCCGATTCCTGAGCGATGGTACCGGTAAATCTGCCCTGCTGCCAGAAAGCAGACAAATACCGTCAGGGGCAGTAAGAAGATACAGTCATCCAATCCCTCACGCATGGGTCTGTGACAGAAAAGCAGGAAAACCGATTCTGACAAGGACAGGATGAGTATTAAGTTTTTGATGACCCAGCTGACGATTTTCTTCATAGACTGCTCCATTACAAATACTCATAAAATGCAGGATAGTTCGTCTGTGCGGCATATTTTTCTCTCCAGATTTCTCTGGAACGCGCTGACATGGCCGCAAGCTCTTCACGGGATTTCAGGGAGAGCTGTTTTAATCTCTCGGCCAGCTGCTCTCCTGCAGCATCTTTTTCAAGCAGATAGCCGTTCCTGCCTTCTTCGATCAGTTCTCTTGTCCCGCCCACATCCGTTGCGATAACGATCATCCCGAAGGACATTGCCTCCATGATCGAAACGGGTACCCCCTCATGCTCCGACACATTGATGAACACCTGGTACCCATGTTGACGGTACTCCCGGAGAACCTCCTCATTGCGGCATTCTCCCCGCAGACAGCATTCAACGGCAGGATTGTTGATGCTTCTGACAGCCTCTTCCAGTGCATCCATTTCGGGGCCGCTGCCGTAATGCGTCCAGCTGACCCGGAAATTCACGGCTTTCAGCGCTCCCGCAATCAGCTGCACTCTTTTTACCTTCCGCACCCACGAGCAGGATACAACCCTGAGACTGTCCCGGTCAGCCGGTACTGCCATTCCGTAATCCGGTGTACCCAGACGGCTGACGGAAAGATTATCCCTGATCCACGCCGGATAGCGTCTGCGGAGATAACAAAGACCGTCGTCCGAGATAGAACAGATCCTGTCCGTTTCCGTCAGGATCACTCTTCTCATGGGAAGATAGCCGCCCCGTGCCGCTTCTTCATACAGATCACCTCTGTGGCAGCGGGTGATGCAGGAAGTGATGCTTTGAGAGTATTTTCTTTTCAGCAGGCAGGCAGTATAGGCGTCATAATCCATCCAGTACGAATAAACCGACACCGTATCCGCCGGAGAAAGCCTGCGAAAGACGTTCCGGCAGACGACTCTTTCTCCATAACGGCACCGCATCATATACAGCAGCAGCAATTTCAGATTCCCTGCTGTCAGTCTCTTCTCTTTTCCCAAATGGTTCAGCTCCCGCCAGAAATCCTTTGAAAAGACAGAGCGGAGTGCATGGCGTAGGATATTTCTCTTCCGATAAAATTCGGTTCCCCGGATGACGCTGATCCTTTGATCCAACGGCTTCCGGTACTTCCATTCGAGGCAGTCATCCTGCTTGCAGATCAGCATGGGATAGATCACGATCTCATCAAATCTGTCGGGGATGTACTCCAGTTCATTGGCCAGAAACGACTCACCGTTCGCATAGGGATATTTCTGTGTCAGGATCAATAATATGCTGCTCATGGTTCGATTTCCTCAACCTTTTTTCCCAGGGCATCCTCCAGGAATGCCTCATAGGAGCTGTATACCGGCTCGGTTTTCAGAAAATCCGCCACGATCTCGGACGGCTCATCACCGTTCCATTGTACGGAGACATGATGCTCCCGCAATGCCGATACCTCTCTCTTCAGAAACAGCGGAAAAAAAGCCGTCATGGCTGAGACTTCCGGCACCTTGTGATAGGTTTCATAGTAGCTCCTGGCAAACAGCTTTCCTTCCTCGATATACTTTTTCTTGCGGAGGGCATAATGTTCCTCAAGGGTACGGATCACACGGGCAGGATTTCCTGCCGCCACCACGTTATCAGGAATCGTGCCGCTCACCACACTGTTGGCACCGATGATTACATTATTGCCGATATGCGCCCCCATCAGGATGGTCGAATGCATTCCGATAAAAACATTGTTGCCGATCACCGTCATTCCCGCCTCACATACAATATCGTGATAGGCACGTCTGAGAACAGAACGGCTGTAATCATGCGTCAGGATCGTGCATCCGGCGGTGATTTTACAGTATTCCCCGATTTTTAACATCCACGGTCTCTGACGGTCGATCGTCTGCGTGTGGGGTGCATAGATGACCGTTCCCTTCCCCACCTCGATGCCTTCCATCCTCAACACCCGGTTGAAGTCTTCCGGTCTGGCTTTTTTGGGGAAACATCTGATTTTCAGTTTCAGCAGCTTCAGTCTGAGAGTTCCCATGGATTCATCCCCCTTGGTACAGATCAGGTATCGACTAAATCTCCCGCTTCGAGGTGATATCTTGCCCAATCCTCGATATTGCCGACAACCTTTGCCGGATTGCCGGTGACGATGGTATTGGAAGGGATCTCCCCCCGCACCACACTGCCCGCTCCGATCACACAGTTGTCACCGATCACGGTCCCGGGCAGCAGAAAGGCTCTGGCTCCGATAAAACAATTGGCACCGATGGTAACAGGCTTCAGGAATCGTTTATTGGCCGGTTCCCCGATTGCCTGCAGCCCCTTCACAATGGAATAATCATGCGTCAGGACAATGACCTGCATGGAGATGGTGGTGTCCTTCCCGATGGAGATCAGGCTATAATCATTTCCGTCAAAATAGGCGCTGGAATCAATGAAGCCGATCCCATCCTCATAGTAATCCTCGGCTATGTTGATCCCGATCCTCCGCAGATATCTTGGGTACAGCTTTTTATATTGCTTCACACTGATCATTCCCAGTATTCTCAGCATTTTTCTTTCGATCACCTGACACATTTTCTTAAACTTACCCACTTCTGCGCTCCTCTTTCCTGGCTTTGATTTTTGCTCTCAACAGCAGCTTCACGCCCCATACGCAATGTGTACGGTATAACCATCGGAACAGCTTTCTGTCCGGCCTTGTTCCGGATGCCCCTCTCACGATGGTACGGATCGTTTCATCCGTCAGGATCGGCCGGATATCTTCTTTCCGGAGCAGATTTGCTTCACAGTTTGCCATAACAGACGGCAGAAAAAAACCGCATAAGGCCGTATGATCTTCCGGCGCCATTGTCATGCTCCAATCCTCATACAACCGGAGAATCTCCGAATAGATCATGGCTAACGTCCGATAATAGTCACTCCCCAGTTTCAGGTTCTGCGACTCCCCGATAATACGATAATGATAGCCGGTATCCTCAATCAGGCAAATTGACGAAAGATGATGATAATACCGGTAATTGAACACCATATCCTGACTGCGACGCAGATCCGGGAAGGAAAGATGATGGTTTCTGATCAGGCTCATTCGGTACAGCTTTGCCGTCGGAGCAGCAAGGGCACCCTTCGTCAGCAGGCTGATATATTGACGGCGGGCTTCACTTTCTCCGCTGATATTCTGCCGGGGATATTTTTTTTCGATCTGACGGGACGGGTGCTCCTCATAGAACAGCGTACTGCCGCCGATCACCAGACCTGCCGTATCACAGACAGCCATATAATGCGCAAAATAATTCTTTTCCAGCCAGTCATCAGGATCAACAAACATGACATACTCGCCGCTGACATATTCCAACCCCCTGTTCCTGGCAGGACCGGAACCGGCGTTCTCCTGCCAGATCACTCTGATCCTGCTGTCTCTTTCGGCATACTCCCTGGCCAGTTCATACGAACCGTCCGTCGCGCCGTCAATGACAATGATGATTTCCGTCTGCGTATAGGTCTGTGCGATGATGGAGTCCAGGCACTGCCCCAGATACGGTCTGACATTGTATGTCGGCAAGATCACACTCAGCAGTTTACTCATGGCGGTTACTCCCTAAAATCGTTCCGTACAATCTGACATACTGCAGGAATTTTTGCTGCTCATCAAAACCGGCCGCATAAGCAGCGCATTCTTCGGATGAAAACTGTTTCCAGTCGTCGCTTTTGAGATAGTCTCCCAGCGCGGCGACATCTCCGCAGGGAATGATCTTCCCAAATCGGTTCCCTGCTGCTTCCACGCTGCCGCCTGTCTGATAGGTGACCACCGGCGTCCCACAGGCAAGCGCTTCCAGATTGGTAGTGGGGAAATTATCCTCATAGGTTGGATTGACAAATACAGCGGCAGCCGTATATAATTCCGCCAGCTTCCGGAGACTGTCGGTTCTCTCCAGTCCGATGATACGTTCCGGCATCCTGTTCACCTGCTGTCTGTTGAGACCGACAAGCACGATCCGGAAATCCTGCGGCAGAAGCGGTGCAAGACGAATGAAATCCCACAGCCCCTTGGAATCCGCCCATGTGGAGGAGACTCCCAGGATGATCTTTTTATCAGTCAACCCAAGCTGCGCCGTCAGATTGCCATAAGTGGGACGGAACTGTTCCAGATTGATGCCGTTGCGGATCACTTCCACGGGACAGTCTTTCAGAAATGATTGTCTTACCAGCCCTGCCATCCATGCTGACGGGGTGACGATCGTCAGGTTGTCGGCACCGGAAAACAGTTTTTTCTTCCGGATCCAGTTCTGTTGTGAGCGGTCGAGCAGCCAGCTTTTCGGATGATGGAATTTCTGGGGACAATGGTGACAGCCCGTCTTCCAACGGTCACATCCGGCGAGATCAAAGTATGGGCAATGTCCCGTGAACGCCCAGCAATCGTGGAATGTCCACACAACGGGGATCCGTTTTTCTTTGAGATACTGAAACAGCAGCTCCAGATGGATATAATACCCATGCATGATATGCAGCTGAACAAGATCCGGTTGAATCCTGTCCAGTTTTTTCAGAAACTGTCTTGTGACGCGGAACGAACCGAACCCGCATTGATCGGTGATCCTTGTATACAATCCGTGCAGCTGCTGGTCAAGGCGGTTTCCGATCCGAATGGTCGGAACGGACGGCGGTGCGGTATTGATTCTCCCCCAGGCAATCACACTTTCGTGGTTCTGCCTGACGAGAACGTCGTGTATCCCCACGGCGATTCTTCCGGTACACCCCCACCCGCTGAAGGCCGTGATTTGTAATATCCTCATACGCTGACCTCTTATGCTTTCAGATCCACCTGCTGTTCCATGACCGTTCCGGCTTTTTCGCACTCATATAGCTTCGCATCTACCAGAAACCGGTACCAGTACGCCTGTAAAAAATGAAAAATCTTACCTTCTTTTCCGTCCAGGAATCCCAGTTTCAGGTAGTACCGATAAATGAAATACAAATGTGCCCGCCAGAACTTTGGCAGATGATAATAACCGCCGTTCTTTACCTTCCGCTTCACAGCGGCCTGCCGTGTGGAGATACCGCCTGCTTCCAGGGTATTGTCCGCCGGGAGGCCCGCCGTCAACTGACGGTCAAGAACCTCACGGTTACTGTACCAGTTATGCTTCGCTGTCCACCATTCCAGATCCTTCCGGTTATTATCCATCAGATCATGCCGGAAGGTAACAGTCCTGCCCTCCGACAGCAGAAGATGCTCATCCATTATCTTCTGTTCGCAGACAGCCTTCCCGGTACGGAAGATTCTCAGCAGCCGTTCAGGGTATCTGCCGCCATGCCTGATCCATCGTCCCATAAAAATCAGTCTTCTGCGGACGATCACGCCATTTACCGGCGGTGCCAGTCCGTCCAGCTTCTCATCAATCTCCGCTGCAAGGTCTTCCATCAGCTCTTCATCCGCATCCATCCGCATACACCATGCCGTCGTGATCTTTGTCTGTGACAGTCCCCAATTGAACTGTGTGGCATAATCGACCCATTGATTCTGATAAAAATCCAACCGAGACCCCTTTTCTTGAAGTTCTGCGTCAAGCTCTCTGCAAATACTCTCCGTACCGTCCGTGCTGAAGCTGTCAACGATCACGAAACGCTTTGCGATCCCGTTGAAGGATTCAATGCACTTCCGGATATTCTTCTCTTCGTTTTTTGTCAGGATGACGACTGTCAAATCAACCATACTACTTTTCCTTACTTACAATTTTTTGATTTCGTCCAGGTACTTCCGGATGCTGATATCCTTCGTCAGATGTTTTTCAAGATACTGTCTGCCGTTCTGCCCCATCTGCCTTAGTTCATCGCTGCCGTGATGCGCAAGGAACCATCGGATGAGTTCCTCCACCGCCGCATAATCACCTGGGGCACAGCATTTGCCGCAGCGGCAGGCTTCTATCAGCCCCCTGACCTCGGTATCCTCTTCCAGCACGCCGAGAATAGGCTTGGCGGCCGCCATGATGCCGTACGCCTTTGACGGACAGCTCACGCCTTTTATCCCCCTGGCGTTAACGCACCAGTGCACATCCGCAGCATTCAGGCTGTAAATCAGCTCTCGCTTCACCTGATACGGGATAAAAACAACATTGTCCATCCGGTGCCGTTCCCGGTACGCCTTCAGTTCCTGCAGAACCGAACCTGCTCCGACAAAGGCGAAGACGACCTCTCTGCCGTCGTTTGTGACAGTACCGGACGGAAATGATGCGATGACGCTCATCAGATTCTCCAGATCGTAATACAGGCCGATATTCCCCGAATACATGATGACAAACCGACCGTCAAGGCCGTACTTCTTTTTGAACGCAACAACCTTATCGTGATCCGGCGGAAGCGGGTATATTTCCTTCTCGTCGATCCAGTTGTTGATCATGGCATACCGGGGAAGCCTTTTCTTTCGGAAACGATGTTTCAATGTTTCGACCAGATCCCGGCCGACAGTGATGACAAGATCACTGTGCCGGCAGGAATACAGGTCCAGCTTCATCATGGTATGTAATACCACCTTATTTTTCAGGTATCCCACCGCCATAATCTGTTCCGGATTGAAATCCTGAATACAATAGATCAGCCTGGCGTGTTTCCGGCGTTTTGCCCGGACTCCGAGCAGTCCTCCTAAAATCGGCGGCTGTGAAATCGTAAAGATGTAATCCTGCCTGCCGGAGCGGCTGCAGGCCTTCGATGCGCCGAAATAATAAGAAATGATGTTCCTGATCCGGCTTTTCTTATTCGCCTTTGAAAACTCCGGTACCCGGACACGAATCACCCTGACGCCGTTGATCTCCTCCTCATAGAACCTCCGGGTCTGATACTTTTCTTCAATGGTTCCGCCGTAGGAAGGGACGGTACACACCACCGTCACATCAAACTCCTGCAGCATCCCTTCCGCCTGATCCTGCAGGATCTGACCGGTGGACGCCACATCAGGATAATAATAATGAGCAAATATCAGTATTTTCTTTTTTTCCGACATCCGCTCATCTCCTACTGTTCCAGTTTTCTGATGACCCTTGCAGGATTCCCTGCGATCACGCTGTTTGCTTCAAACGTCCCGCAGACAACGGCTCCCGCTCCCACCACACAGCCGTCACCAAGGACGGTTCCTTTCAGGATAATACTGTTGCAGCCGATTAAACAGTTGTTTCCGATGACGATCGCTTTTGTGCCGATCTTACTTTTATCGTCCTGCAGCCGGGCTTCAATCTCAAGGGGGTGAAAATCATTGTCCAGTATTTTGGTATTTCCCCCGATATTCGTATGATTGCCGATACGGATACTTTTCCGTGCATAAATGGTCGCCCCCGAGATGCCCACATGATCGCCGATAACGATCTCCGCTTCCGGTGTTCTTGTCACGATGATCGTTCTGGAATAAAGCCCCACCAGATTGGAAAGAAAAGAGCTTTTGATGATACAGTCATCACCGATCCGGAGCGTGGCGCCCTTCTGGTTATAGATCAGCGGAACGCCTTTCAGCAGGAGACGCTTCCCGTATGTTACTTTCGTTGCTTTCATGGCAAGCTTATACCAATTGCTGTTCATATCCTGATCACCGGCCTGTGTGGTTAATTTCAAAAACACCCTGTGGAACTCACGGAACAATCAAGGTTCCGGGCTGCCGAAAACCGCGGAGCAGAGCCTTTCGCTGGAATCCCGGTCACAGTACGAATGAAACGCCTTCTGTATTGACCGGTACGCCTCACGCCATTTCTCATTCACCGGTTCCATGTGTTGAAGATATCCCACAAGCTCCCGGTAATTACCGATCAGCTCGCCGGGCATATATTCCGTGGGAGGTTCAAAGCAGAAGCCTCTTGTTGCGCTGTATTCCTGCAGATCGCTGCAAACAAAGGCAATCGGTTTTCCCGTTACCAGAAAATCAATAAATACGGAGGAATAATCCGTCAACAGCACGTCACACCCGGCAAGCAGTTCATACAGCTGCGTATGCTTTCCGAACAGCTCATCATCCGTGATGGTCATCATGCTCCTGCTTTTCGGAAAGTCGATGGTGTTGATCACATCCATAGGATGCGGTTTGATAAGAAGAAGAATCCCCTGGACTTGCAGCAGCTGATCCAGCTCATCAAAATGCTCCGTCAGCACTTCATACACCCCAAAGCCGTCTGCCCTGCCGTCCTGCCGGATATCCCCGACAACGGATTGCCGGTATGTCGGCATCCAGATGAGCACCTTTGAAAAGGATGCCCGGTCAATGCCGAATCGGTGCAGGACATCACCCCTGTCAAATAGGAAGTCGTTACATGGCTGTCCGGTGACAAGAACCCGCTCTTTTTCCAGCGCAAAGGATCTCGCCATGATATCCCGGAAAAGCGGTGACGTAGAGATGGTCATATCCGCCTCATCACGCTTCCCGTTTGTGTGGACATCCTCCAGCATCCGTCCGATTTTCTTGAACGGCATTCCATGCCATACATTCAGATGTATCTGCTTCCCGGCAGTCCTGATAAACGGGAAAAAGCCGTGTGTCGAGATGATATACCGGGCACGGAAGTAACAGAGGATTCCTACCAGGGACCTCTTTTTCACTAACCGGTGACGCGTAGTGCCTGTCCGTCTGGTCAGCGTCTCCCGGCAGGCACGGATATCTGAGCCAATACACCAGACCAACCGGTATTCCCGGACGATATCCGGACGGTTCTTCAGAATATATTCATACAACGCAAGGGCGTTACCGCTCAGATCGGGAAAACTATTGAATAGGATCATCTTTCTTTTCGGGATCAGCCGATTCACAAAAGACAGAAAATGATTCATCATCTGCTCCTTCTATCCTTCCGGATCTGCATGAGCGTTCAGATCCTCTTTGATCTGTGTGGTACTGATTTCGGGTGTTCTCGGCAGATAAACAACCTCCACACCTTCCTCTTTCAGAAAATCAAATTTTCCTTCCCAGTCGTCGCCGATTACAAACGTATCAATCTGATAATCTCGGACATCGGTTCTCTTCTGCTCCCAGTTTTCCTCCGGGATCACCAGATCAACATATCTGATCGACTCCACC
>ONEU01000089.1 GCA_900316925.1 uncultured Eubacteriales bacterium | reverse complement strand
GGTGGAGTTACCGGTGATGGAAACACCCACGTTCTCCATGTGCATGATGGCAACGCCTTCCTGTACGTCGTCAGCGCCATAGCACTTTACGGTTGCTCTCAGACCGGTGCTGAAGGGCTTCTCGTATACAACCTTCAGTTCGGCTGTCTTGTAGTCATACTTGGTCTCCACAAAGGTGAAGCCGTTGATACGGGAGATGATCTGAGCAGCGTCCTTGCCAAGACCGTTCAGAATAACACGCAGGGGCTTCTGACGAACCTTGTTGGCCTTCTCAGCAATACCGATAGCGCCCTCAGCAGCTGCAAAGGACTCGTGACCTGCCAGGAAGCAGAAGCACTCGGTCTCCTCTTCCAGCAGCATCTTGCCCAGGTTGCCGTGGCCGAGACCAACCTTTCTGTGGTCGGCAACAGAACCGGGGATACAGAATGCCTGCAGACCCTCGCCGATTGCGGCAGCAGCGTCAGCAGCACGGCGGCAGCCCTTCTTGATGGCAATGGCTGCGCCGACGGTGTATGCCCAGCAAGCATTTTCAAAGCAGATGGGCTGGATCTTCTTTACCTGATCGTACACTTCCAGACCTGCGTCCTTGGTGATTTTTTCAGCCTCCTCAATGGAAGCAATTCCATACTGATTCAGAACAGCATTGATCTGATCAATTCTTCTCTCATAAGATTCAAACAGAGCCATTGTCTTACTCCTTTCTCGGATCGATAATTTTTACAGCGTCAGCAACACGGCCGTACTGACCCTTTGCTTTTTCCCAGGCTTCATTCGGGCTGTCACCCTTTTTGATGAAATCTGTCATCTTTCCGAGACTGACGAACTGATAGCCGATAACCTCGTTGTTCTCGTCAAGAGCGATACCTGTGACATAGCCCTCAGCCATTTCCAGATAACGAACGCCCTTTTCCTTGGTAGCGTACATAGTACCAACCTGAGATCTCAGACCCTTGCCCAGATCCTCAAGGCCTGCGCCGATTGCAAGACCGTCATCGGAGAAAGCACTCTGGCTTCTGCCGTATACGATCTGCAGGAACAGCTCACGCATAGCGGTGTTGATAGCGTCGCAAACGAGGTCGGTATTCAGAGCTTCGAGGATCGTCTTACCCTGGAGGATCTCAGCAGCCATAGCGGCAGAGTGAGTCATACCGGAGCAGCCGATGGTCTCCACCAGAGCCTCTTCGATAATACCATTCTTAATGTTGAGCGACAGCTTACAGGCGCCCTGCTGAGGAGCACACCAGCCCACTCCGTGTGTAAAACCGGAAATATCGCCGATCTGCTTTGCATGTACCCATTTTCCTTCTTCCGGGATCGGAGCCGGCTCATGCTTTGCGCCCTTTGCAACGGGGCACATCAGTTCAACTTCTTTTGTGTAAATCATTGTAATCTCCTTTCGTTGATCCGTTCATTAAAACAAACAGCTCTCATGAACTTTGCGGAAAACAGAGTTCTCCGCGGGAGTAAGTCTTCCCCCTGTCATATTTGATTATAATATTTTTTTCAGAAAATTTCAACACATATTTTTGAATTTTATCATTTCTCATAGACAGTTTTTCCCACATCCTCCGTGATTCGCCGACAGAGCGCAAAAAAGCCGCCGGCAAGGCGGCGGCCTGAAATCCGGGACATCCGGTTCCTGTCATTGGTTGGTAACTCTGAAGCAGGAGATCAACGTGAAAGCAAAAATGAGAATACCCAGTATCATAGAAATGATGGCTATGACATTGGCAGCCTTGACAGAGGCCGGAAGCGGCAGTCTGTACTCATTTGAAAGCTGCGTTGCCTTTTTGGCATTTGACAATGCGATACAGGCAAAAATGATTCTGAGAATAAACAGTCCCAGCAGCAAACCAAGAATAGAGAAGATCAGTGCCGAAGTGGCGGCCTTGTCAATCTGCGCCCGCATCTCGTTCACGGCGGGGTTCCAGTTCATTCTGTACGGGTTATTATTCTGTACCGGCTGCTGCATGGGCTGGAGACGGGGAGCAACCGGATTCTGTGTATAGTAATTATTGATAATGACGGGTCTTTCACGCTCAGGATAATCCAGTTCTGTGCGGCAGTAAGGACACAGACGATATTCAATGCCGACATCGGCACCACAGTTTTTGCAGGTCATACTGACGCCCTCCTTTCAAAGATCGTGTTAATTCCTGACAAAAATATTGTAGCATAAAGCACACAACGATACAATAGCCGTCAACCAACTTTTTTCGCAAAAAAATCGGAATCCTTTTCCTTCTTTTTCATTGAAAATGCGCGATTCTTGTCCTATAATAGAGGTGATACGATCTCATTGGCAAGGAAGGAGAACACTATGGATATCAGAACCATTGAAGCCGCAGAAATCACCGCGGCAGTCAGACAACTCTTTATGGACATGAATTATTATATCGGCAGCGATATCCTCCATGCATTGGAAGAAGCAAAGGAAACGGAAACCTCCGAAACCGGGAAAAGCGTGCTGTCACAGCTTCTGGAGAACCACCGCATTGCCTCCTCGGAGGAGGTCCCCATCTGTCAGGACACCGGCATGGCGGTGCTGTTCATTGAATACGGCGACCATGTGGTCATCGAGAACGGCAGCTTTGAGGACGCCGTGCAGGAGGGTGTGAGACGCGCCTATATTGACGGCTATCTGCGTAAATCGGTGGTGGACGATCCCGTCTTTGACCGTGTGAACACCAAGGACAACACCCCTGCCATCCTCTACACTACCATCGTCAAGGGAAACACCATCAAGATTCTCGGCGGCTGCAAGGGCTTTGGCAGCGAAAATATGTCCGCTGTCAGGATGCTCACCCCCTCCGCAGGGCTGGAAGGGGTAAAGCAGTTCATCCTGGACACCGTGCACTATGCCGGTCCGAACCCCTGTCCGCCCATTGTCGTCGGCGTGGGTATCGGCGGCACCTTTGAAAAGGCTGCCATGCTGGCAAAAAAAGCAACCCTGCGTCCCATCAACACCCATCATGCGGATCAGCGTTACGCCGAATTGGAAGACGAGCTGCTCACCGCTATCAACCGGATGGGCTATGGTCCGGCCGGACTGGGGGGCAGCTGTACGGCTCTGGGAGTGAATATCGAGACATTCCCCACCCATATTGCCGGAATGCCGGTGGCGGTCAATATCTGCTGCCATGCCGCCAGACACAAAGAAATTGAGATTTGAGGTGACTGCCATGAAAAGAATACAACTGCCGCTGACAGACGAGACGATCAAAGACCTGCACGCAGGTGACAGCGTACTGCTCACCGGTTCCGTGATTACCGGGCGGGACGCTGCCCACAAGCGTCTGTTTGAACTCATCGAACAGGGAAAGCCGCTGCCCGTGAGCATTGAGGGCGAAGTCATCTACTATGTAGGCCCCGCACCTGCAAAACCCGGCCATGCCGTAGGGCCTGCCGGTCCCACCTCCAGCTACCGCATGGATAAATATACGCCTGCCCTGCTGGACAGGGGCTTGAAGGGCATGATCGGCAAGGGTGCCCGCAGCCAGGAGGTCATTGACTCCATGGTAAAGAACGGCGTTGTCTATTTTGCTGCCATCGGCGGAGCTGCGGCACTGATCTCCCGCAGTATCAGGAGCGCCGAGATCCTGGCGTATGAAGACCTGGGCACGGAAGCCATCTACCGCTTTGAAGTAGTGGATTTTCCCGCTATCGTAGCCATTGACGCCGCCGGAAACAGTGTGCTTGTAAAATAGCAGCCGGAAAGGAGCCCCTATGAACGAACATCCCGAAAATGACGTTCCCGTTCGCCTGTACCATAATGAGGACGGAACCAAAAACCCCTTTGACGACGATCCCTACAATATCCGCGGAGAACGGAAAAAGCGTCTGGAAGAAGAAGAGCTTCCCCTTCCGCCGACCGATAAAAGCCGGCAGCGCAACAAGCTCATTCTGCTGTGTGTGGTTGGTGCGGTCCTCAGCTACCCCTTCTTTCCCCTGCTGACGAAAACGGCGATGAATTTCGGTGTCCCCTTTCTCACGCCGCCCACCTCCGTCATCTTCGCACAGGTTTTCAGCCTGGCTCTGATCGTCCTGTTCGTTGCCAAGCTCATCCATTACAGCATCCACATTGCCGGTCTGGAATCGGACCGGATCCAGCTCAAGCTGTTGTTTTTCTACATTCCCTTCCAGATTCTGACGCTTGGTTCCCTCGCCGTTCCAAACAAATATATCGTCATCACGATGATGCTCCTGTCGCTTGTCCCGATCATCCTGACCCTCATCCACTGCAATCAATCCACCAAGAAGCTGATGCTGCCGCTTATGGGCGTGCTCCTGCTGCTGACCGCCGCGAACAATCTCCGCACAACGGTGATCGAACAGGACTGTCCCTTCGAGGCACGGTCGTATGTCCTCACGCCCCATCCCATTGGCAGGGGCTCCGATGAACTCACCTTTGTCACCACGGATCTTGACTTATATTCCTACCATATCTTCACACAGAAGCTCACAAACGAAGAAGAGTTCTATTTCGCGTTCCATGAATACGAATCCGATAACAACCCCTTCCGTGTGGTGGAGCCCAACTACCACGAGGAACCCGACGACATAAAAAACGAACTGGGGATGCTGCTGGGAGAAACCGTTGAAAAGTGCGACTGGACATTTGACAAGCAGTTTTTCCGGGATTACAACCTGATCGTCTATACCACCTATCCCGACGGACCCGTTCTGGATTTTAAAATCGCCAGCATCAGCCAGAAGCCGGAAGGAACCAAGATCGTTCCGGAGATTGCCTATCCCGAAAAAACGGGCTCCGGCCAGCAGCAGGTTAGCGAAGTGGTCGTCTCCCTCATTCGTGTCCCCAAGGATGCTCCCGTTAATGTTATCAACCTGCTCTGATTCTGCTTCCTGAATGAAATACAAGGCACGGCTGTTCATAGAACAACCGTGCCTTTTTTATTTGATTGAGCTGTGTGATATCTTATTTGGTAACAAGAGCCATGGTGTCACGGGCAATGACAAGCTCCTCGTTGGTGGGGATGACGAATACCTCTACGGTGGAATCCGGTGTGGAAATCTTTGCCTCAACACCGCGGATTGCCTTTCTGTTCAGCTCCTCGTCGATCTTCACGCCCATGAATGCAAGCTGACGGCAGACATTCTCACGGTGGGAGCTCTGGTTCTCACCGATACCGGCGGTAAAGACGATAGCGTCCACGCCGCCGAGAACAGCCGTATAGCTGCCGATGTATTTCAGGATGTCATACTCCAGGATGTCAATGGCAAGCTGTGCTCTCTTGTTGCCGGATTCAGCAGCCGCACACACATCACGGTCATCGGAGGAAACGCCGGAAATACCCAGGAAGCCGGACTTCTTGTTGAGCAGGGTATCCATATCGGAGGGAGAAATATGCTCCTGCTCGGCAATGAAGGTCACCACGGAAGGATCGAGAGAACCTGTTCTGGTACCCATCATAATACCGTCAAGAGGCGTCAGACCCATGCTGGTGTCAACCACCTTGCCGTCCTTGATTGCGGTGATGGAAGAGCCGTTGCCCAGATGGCAGGTAATCATCTTGATATCCTTGATATCCTTGCCCATCAGTTCAGCACAGCGGTGGGAAACATAACGGTGGGAGGTTCCGTGGAAGCCGTAGCGGCGCACGGCATACTTCTCATAATACTCGTAGGGAACGGGATAGATGAAGGCTTTCTCCGGCATAGTGGAATGGAAAGCGGTATCGAATACCACTACCTCCGGCACATCCTTGCCGAATACCTCCAGGCAGGCACGGATGCCCTGGACATGAGCCGCATTGTGAAGCGGAGCCAGCGGGATCAGGCTCTCAATGCCCTTGATAACATCCTCGGTGACGATCACAGACTCGCTGAACAGCGCACCGCCCTGCACAATACGGTGACCGATAGCGGCCACCTCGTCAAGCTGCTTGATAACGCCGTATTCCTCGCTGAGCAGCGCATTCTTGATCTGCACAAAGGCCTCGGTGTGATTGTTCATAACCACATCGGTCTCATAGACTCTGCCGTCACCGGTGGAGTGCTTGAAATGTCCGCCCGCACCGATCCTCTCACAGTTGCCTTTTGCCAGAACGCTTTCATCGGTCATATCAATGAGCTGATATTTCATGGATGAGCTGCCTGCGTTGATAACCAAAATTTTCATGGGTTTGTCCCTCCTGTTTTTGATTGCAAAAATTTAATTTTATATTATAATGATAATACAAAGCCCCGACAAATTCAACATTTTTTTCGTCTTGATGACACTTTTTTTCAGAAAAGCAGAAAGCAGGAGCGTGAAGCCATGAATATCACCGGTCTTGTCTGTGAATACAACCCCTTTCACAACGGACATCGCTATCATTTGCAGCAGCTGCGGCAGGAAGGTGCAGACTGTCTCATCGGCTGTATGAGCGGTCATTTCACCCAGCGCGGCGAACCCTCGGTACTGTCCAGAGCCGACAGGGCAAGAGCCGCCCTGGAAAACGGTCTCGATCTGGTCATTGAACTGCCTGCCGTCTTTGCCTGTGCCGGTGCGGAACGCTTTGCATACGGCGGGATGGCTCATCTCGACGCCCTCGGTATCTGCGATACCGTCAGTTTCGGCAGCGAATCCGGCTCCGTCGCAGCGCTTCAACGGGCTTCACAAGCCGTTCTCAGTCCCCGGATCCGGGAACCGCTCCGGAAGCTGCTCTCCTCCGGCATGACCTTTGCCGCTGCCAGGGAACAGGCTGTCCGGGAGGTATTCGGCGAAGAGACGGCCGCTCTGCTGCGGGAACCCAATAATATCCTCGGCATTGAATATGCCAAGGCACTCCGGCGGCTGAACAGTTCCCTGCAGCTTCATACTGTCCGAAGGGTAGGCGCTCCCCACGACAGCACGGATATCCGCTCCGGCTACGCATCCGCTTCCGGACTCCGGGAAATGCTCACTGCCGGCGGCGATATCTCCCCCTACGTCCCGGAAAGCACCCTTCCGTTCTACGGGAACGCTCCGGATCGGCAGCGGCAGCTGGAAAAGCTCTCACTGCTGACGTTCTACCGTCTGAAAACCATGACGCTCTCCGAGCTTGCCGCCCTCCCCGAGATGAGTGAGGGACTGGAGAACCGTCTGTACAAGGCCATTCAGCAGGGAACCACTACTGCCGGGATCCTCTCCCTCGCCAAATGCAAGCGCTATCCGCTCTCACGGCTCCGCCGCAGCCTGCTCCACGCCTTCCTTCACCTTACCTCCGCCGATTTTCAGATCGGACCGCAGTACCTCCGTGTCCTTGCTTTCAACGAAAAAGGACAGGCAGCCCTGCGCCGGATGAAAACCGCCGCTGCCCTGCCTGTCGTCCAGCGTCACGCCGACCGTTCCTCCCTCTCAGATGCCGGAAAACATCTGCTGGAGATCGAGGATCGCTGTGACACGCTGTATCAATTGCTGTCATCCCCCTGAACAACCGGAACAAAGCCGCAGTCATGCCTGTTAATGCATGGCTGCGGCTTTCTTACAGATCCTGCAGATCGGCTGCCGGAATGTCGTTCTCGAGGTTATCCCTTGCCAGATCGTTGTCGATGACGGCATACGCCTCCGAGATCGGCCGTTCCGACAGCGGTTTAGCGGTGTGGTACACCTTTTGCGACGGTGCTGACGTTCCTGGGATGATGGGCGGTGCCGGTTCACGGTGGTGTTTTGCTCCGCCCTGTAATTCAGGTACAGCAGGCTGACGGTTCTTTGGCCTGACGTGTGTGCGTTCAGGTCTTTTCATACCCTTCTTTGCCATCCGATCACCCCACCGTTAGTATGATCAGAAAACGAAGGATTATACCCGGCGGATGACCCCGCAGGCAATTTTCCTGCCGGAATCGCCGGAGGGCTGTGTACGGAAATCATCCGTGCCGCTGTGGATCACCACCGTCCTGCCGATCAGCTCCCTGACGGTAAAACGGTTTGTCCGGAAGGACAGATAAGCGCTGCTACCATACGAAAGCAGCGGCGGAAGATCCCCGGAATGCTGCGGATGGGGTGCGTCCTCCGGGTTATAATGACCTCCCGATCCGGAAAAGTCCTTTCCGTCACAGCTTTCCCCCTCGTGAAGATGAAAGGCATAAAACTGTGAGCTCTTTCCCGGCAGTCCCGTGATACTGGCTGTCACCAGCACAAAGCACCCAGCCTGGCGGAAGCGTACCTCTCCATGCAGCCGGGGATTCTCGTCATCTCCCCTGATCACAGCTCTTGCGTTGATATACAGATTCTGTTGCAGCATCTTCATCCCTCCCACAAAGAATATGCGCCCCCTTTGCCAACAATTCCTGTCATATTCCCCAGCGGAGACGACAACGGCACGGTCACTCTTCACGAAGTAACCGTGCCGTTGCTTTTTTGTCATCCATTCTTTTATCCGGAGCTTTGCGTTGAGGTCTGTTTCTTCTTGCCTGTCGGTTGATACTGCGCAATCACGGCATTTCCCTGCCTGATCAGATCATTGATGCCGGCAATATACGTCGTCTCCCGGATCACAGGCATATACAATGCAATGACCTGCTCAATGGCCGCCTGGCTATCCGAGGAGTATTCGTTATCCTTGATCTCGTTGCGCATCCGCCTCTCGGCATTGTCCTTATATGTCTGCAGCAGCTTTGCAAGGTTGTCGTCATCCTTTTTCGACCACTTCCGCGTGCCGTCGTACCATTTGATCTGCTTCTTGTTCAAGGCATCCTGGAAGCTTGTCACCGTCGGCTTCGTGCCGCCGTAGTAGTTGTACCACACATCCGGATACAGCGGGTTGGCATTGTATTTTGCCTTGCTCACATCCACCTTGGAGTCTTCTCCCGGCCGCACCTTTCTGGCAATGATCACCTGCCGGAAGCCGTCAAAATCGTAGGCACAGGTAGACAGCGTCACCAGCTGATCGCTCTCGTTCACGTCCACCGGACAGTCGATCACCGAACGCAGCCGAAGCTGATACACGAAATTCAGAAAATCGTAGTCGTTGCCAAAGGTACTGCGCAGATAGACAAACAGCGGTCCCTGCGACTCGTAGGTATTCACCTTGATGACGGAAATGATCTTCCACTTGGCAGCCTCCTGTGTGGTATTGAAGGTAATGACCGGGGCCGTTTTATAGAAATCAAGGTTATCAAAATTCAACACTCCGGCAAACATCGTGCCGTTTGCCATCGAATGACCGTGCAGCATCATATTTTTAGCGCCCACATCGCTTCTGAAATCCAGGAAAATGGAGCCGCTGAAATAATCGTTGCCATAGAAATCCCGGCACAGGTAATAGGGATCCTCCCCGTATGCCGAACGCAGGGCATCCCCCTTCGATTGCAGCACCACATAGTCAATGGGGGTGCTGGGCACGGCAACCCAGCCAACCGTATCGCTGTTCTGTGCCTGCAGGTCGGAAAAATTTGACCGCACGCTCCAGGTACTGTCCACAAATCTCGGTCCCGTATCCACCGGCGCCTTGGACTCCGTCTTCGGCTTCTGGGAACTCTCCTGCTTGGAGGGCTTCTGGGAACTCTCCTGCTTGGAGGGCTCCTTCGAGCTTTCCTCCGACACCTCCGAAACAACCGATACCTCGCTGCTTTCTTCGCTCGATTCCTCCGCTTCCGGCTGTTGGGCGCATCCGTGCAGGGCGGCTGCCGACAGAACAGCCATCGTGACCGCTAATATTTTCTTCCGTATTGTCATAATCTCTTTCCTCAGCTTTCCTTTGAAAGGCTTTTCGATCCCGTCCCTGATCGACAGGTCCCCTCTATTATAGCACAAAAGTTAGGCTATTTCCATTCTTTTTATGTTAATTTTTTCAGATTTTTTCAGATTGTCTCCCTCCCTCTTCGGCAAAATTCGGAGTCCTCCCGTGATATGATGAGAATACCGCAGCATCCTTTGAACAGAGCCTTTGCTCATCACGGGAGGAAGAGCCATGAAAAACAAGATCAGCATCAGTAACCGCGAACTGACATACCGCTTATCCGGCGAGATCGACCACCACAGCGCCAAAGCCGCCCGGGAGTTGATCGACACTCTCATCCAACAGCAGCGTCCCATCCTGCTGCGCCTGGATTTTTCCGATGTGGGCTTCATGGACAGCTCCGGCATCGGACTGATTATGGGGCGTTACCGCATGATGACGCTCTATGGCGGCAGGGTAACGGTGGTCAACGTGCCCGACGAGCTGAAACGCATGATGCAGCTTTCCGGACTGGGAGCTTTGGGTGTGCTTGAGGAGAAAGGAGAGGTTTATGAAACTGCTGAATGAAATGGAGCTTTGCTTTGAGAGCCGATCATCCAACGAGAGCTTTGCCCGCTCTGCCGTTGCCGCTTTCATTGCCCAGCTCGACCCCACAGTAAGTGAGCTCAACGATGTCAAGACGGCCGTTTCCGAAGCCGTGACCAACTGCGTGGTACACGCCTACAAAAACACCATCGGCAGGATCACCATTCAGGTCCGGCTGATGGAGGACGGTCAGGTAGTGCTGAAGATCCGTGACAGGGGCTGCGGCATAGAGGATGTTCACAAAGCCATGGAGCCGCTCTATACAACGGCGCCGGGGGAAGAACGGGCAGGTCTGGGATTTGCCGTCATGCAGAGCTTCACCGATCAGGTGCAGGTACGTTCCGTCGTGGGCAAGGGAACCACCGTGACCCTGAAAAAACGGCTGAGCCGACGGGTGAGCAATGGATGAGCGTACCATCACGGTTGAAGAGAACTTAGGGCTTGTACACACCTGTGCCAAGCGCTTCAAAGGGCGCGGCATTGAATACGACGATCTCTATCAGGCCGGCTGTATGGGGCTGGTCAAGGCGGTGCAGCACTTCGATCCGGGACTGGGCTATCAGTTTTCCACCTACGCCGTACCGGTGATTATCGGAGAGATCAAGCGGCTGTTCCGGGACGGAGGCGCCGTGAAAATCTCACGGGGGCTGAAGGAGCTTTCGCTGCGTGTCACACGGGAAACACAGACCTTCCTCAAGGAACACGGCCGTGATCCCACCGTCAGTGAGCTTGCCGGCCGTCTGGGACTGTCAGCCGAACAGGTCACGGAGGCGCTGTCTGCTTCCGTTCCGCCGCTCTCCCTCACCATCACCAACGAGGACGGCGATTTGCAGGCGGATATCCCCGTGGACGCCCCCGATGAACGGATCACCGAGAGACTGTCACTGGAGGCCGAGTTGGAACGTCTGGAGGAGCGTGACCGTCAGCTGATCCGCCTGCGCTTCTACCGGGGACTCACCCAGACGCAGACCGCCGGAATCCTGGGCATGACGCAGGTACAGGTCTCACGGCGCGAGAAAAAGCTCCTGCTCCATCTGCGCCGTCAGCTCACCTGATCTGTCAGCGCACTTCCGGGACATCATGCGCATAGCTTTCCGGAACAGGGGCACCAGGATAAACGCCCTGCAAAATCAATCAGCAAGGACTTGTCATACCGGTCGTTTTTTGCTATAATGATGCAAAAGAACATGAGAGGAGCATCCGTATGTTTGATGCAGCAAAAGTAAAGAACGAATGTGTGGCATGGATCCGCCGCTTCTTTGAAGAAAACGGCAAGGACTGCAATGCCGTCGTCGGTATTTCCGGCGGCAAGGACAGCTCAATCGTTGCGGCACTCTGCGTGGAAGCCTTAGGAAAAGACCGGGTGATCGGGGTGCTGATGCCCTGCGGAGAGCAGCATGATATCGACATGGCGAAGCTGCTGGTCAATACCCTGGGCATCCGTCACTATATCGTGAATATCAAGGACGCAGTGGACGGCGTGATCAATAGTATCCCCTTTGAGCTGCAGGCCCAGAGCCGGATCAATCTGCCGCCCCGAATCCGTATGGCCACGCTCTACGCTGTGTCGCAGAGCAACAACGGCCGTGTGGCAAACACCTGTAATCTCTCCGAAGACTGGGTGGGCTACTCGACCCGCTACGGCGATGCTGCCGGTGATTTCAGTCCCTGCTCCAACCTGACCGTCGCCGAAATGAAGCAGATCGGCCGTCTGTTGGGACTGCCGGATGTACTGGTGGACAAGGTGCCCATCGACGGTCTGTGCGGCAAAACCGACGAGGATAATCTCGGCTTTACCTATGCTGAACTGGACCGCTACATTCGTGAGGGTGTGATCGAGGATGAGGAAAAGAAGCAGCGCATTGATGCCATGCACCGCCGGAACCTGTTCAAATTACAGCTGATGCCTGCATTTCAGCCGGAATTTGATTGATAATCAGGAGTCATTCTCGATTTTAACAACGAAATGACGGAACAATCTCATTACAAGACGCTCTTTTTACTTGGTTTTTATCTTGCATTTTGTTACCACAAATGGTATGATAGTTATCAGGTAAATTTCCATACCATAAAAAAAGAAAAGGAGATCATCAATATGAAGTCTACAATCGTAAAAATCCTGACAGCTGCACTGGCTGTCTCCATGATGGCTTGTGTGGCAGTCGGCTGTAACGGCAATAAGAACGAGAGCAGCAAGGCGTCTACCACTTCTTCTCAGGCAAGCAAGACTGAGTCTTCTACCGAGAGCAAGGCTGAGTCCTCCACCGAGAGCAAGGCTGAGTCCTCCACCGAGAGCAAGGCTGAGTCCTCTACCGAGAGCAAGGCTGAGTCCTCCACCGAGAGCAAGGCTGAGTCCTCCGAGGAGAGCAAGGATGATACTACCGAGGCATCCGTTACTCCCGGTACTGTTGATCTTAACAACCTTACTGCAGACCAGATCGGTGACATGATGTCCGGTAAGGATGAAAACACCGGCTACGAGCTCACCTTTATCACCTTTAATGATGAAAACCAGAGCAGCCTGCTGGTAGTAAACCACTTCACAGAGGAAGGCCAGGGTGTAATGGATGTTCTTTGCTTTGGTGCTTCCGAAAGAGGCCAGGTTGTTGATAACGGCGACGGCACCGGTTCTGTTCCGGTTACCATCACCACCGCTGACGGCAAGCAGTTGGTAATCACCCTCACAAACGATGCTGAACTTACCCAGTACACAGCTGCCGTAAGCGGTATTGAGGCTGTATTCACCATGAAGGCTGAGACCGATAAGGAAACTGCTGTCAATAGCATTAAGGCTATGATCACGATGCAGGGCCATGTTACTACTCCTGAGGATGCTCCCGAGGCTGTGAACCCCGCAGAGGGCAGCAGCGATGAAAGCACCGAGGAAGAGCCTGCTGAAGGCAACGATGACGAAGAGTAATTTCTCGCCCCGTATCATCATTTCACATGACACACACGGTCACTCTGAAAAGAGTGGCCGTGTTTTTTGGGGGTAAAAAAGCAGGCACAGTCACTCGCATAGAGTCACTGTGCCTGTTTGTATCCCATTCGGTATTATTTTGCCACAATGTTGATGAGCTTACCCTTGACGTAAATCTCCTTGACGATGGTCTTGCCGTCAATGAAGCCCTGTACCTTTGTTGACTGCTTTGCCTGGGCAATCGCACTTGCCTGGTCAATGTCCACAGGAACCATGATCTTGTCACGGATCTTGCCGTTGACCTGAACGGCGATCTCAACGGTATCTTCGACGCATTTGCTCTCGTCAAAAACCGGCCACGGAGCAACTGATACAAATCCGTCGCCCAGCTTTGCCTCACTCCATACCTCCTCGGCTGCATGAGGTGCAAAGGGGCTGACCAGAATTGCAAAGGTCTTCAGCTCTTCCTTTGTTACGGAACCGGTGGCATAAATATCGTTAATCAGCGCCATCAGCGTTGCAATGGCGGTGTTGAATTTCAGGTTCTCCACGTCCTCACTGACCTTCTTGATGGTCTTGTGGAAGGCTCTCTCCAGCTCGGGACGCATCTCTGTGCCGGAAACGATGGACGTCATGCCGCAGAAACGCTCAATAAAGCGGCGGCAGCCCTTGATGCTGTTGGAATCCCACGGGGCGGCGTTTTCAAAGTCGCCGATGAACATCTCGAACAAACGCAGGGTGTCTGCGCCATAGGTGTTGACGATGTCATCAGGGTTGACCACATTGCCTCTGGATTTACTCATCTTCTCGCCGTTCTCGCCGAGGATCATACCGTGACTGGTACGCTTTGCATAGGGCTCCGGCGTGGGAACTACCTTGATATCATAGAGGAACTTGTGCCAGAAACGGCTGTACAGCAGATGCAGGGTGGTATGCTCCATACCGCCGTTGTACCAGTCAACGGGTGACCAGTAGTTCAGCGCCTCCGGACTTGCCAGGGCGTTGTCGTTGTGGGGATCCATGTAGCGCAGGAAGTACCAGGAGGAACCTGCCCACTGCGGCATGGTGTCGGTCTCACGCACAGCATCCTTGCCGCACTTCGGACATTTGGTATTCACCCAGTCGGTCATCTTGGCAAGCGGGGATTCACCGGTATCGGTGGGCTCGTAGGACTCCACATCCGGCAGCTCCAGCGGAAGCTCACTCTCCGGCACGGCAACTGCACCGCAGCACGGACAGTGTACGATCGGGATCGGCTCGCCCCAGTAGCGCTGACGGGAGAATACCCAGTCACGCAGCTTGAAGTTTACCTTGGCATGACCCTTGCCGGTCTTTTCCAGCTCGTCGATGATCTTCTTCTTGGCATCCTCCACGGACAGCCCGTCCAGATAGCCGGAATTTACCAGAATACCCGTTGCACAGTCGGTGAATGCTTCCTTCTGTACATCTTCGCCTCCCTTGACCACCTCGATGATGGGCAGATCAAACTTCTTGGCGAAATCATGGTCACGGGTATCATGCGCCGGTACTGCCATGATGGCACCAGTACCGTAGGAAACAAGTACATAGTCGGAAATGAAGATCGGAATCTGTCGGTCATTGACGGGGTTGATAGCCTCTACACCCTCAATTTTCACACCGGTCTTATCCTTGGCCACCTCTGTCCGCTCAAAATCGGACTTTCTGGCAGCGGCCTCCTGATAAGCCCTGATCTCATCCATATTTTTAATGACACCGGAGAGCTTCTCAATAATGGGGTGCTCCGGAGAAATAACCATATAAGTAGCGCCGAACAGGGTATCGGGACGGGTGGTGTAAACGGTCAGGGTATCGCCGGTGGTGGTGGTGAAATCCACCTCTGCGCCGGTGGAACGGCCGATCCAGTTCTTCTGCTGTGCCTTTACACGATCCGGATAAGCCACCAGAGCAAGGTCGTTGATGAGTCTGTCGGCATAGGCGGTGATCTTCAGCATCCACTGAGATTTCACCTTTCTGACAACCTCGCTGCCGCAGCGCTCACAGACGCCGTTGACAACCTCTTCGTTTGCCAGCACGCACTTACAGGAGGTACACCAGTTGACGGCCATCTCCTTTTTATAAGCGAGGCCGTGCTTGAAGAGCTGCAGGAAGATCCACTGCGTCCACTTATAATATTTCGGATCGGTGGTATTGATCTCACGGCTCCAGTCGAAGGAAATACCCAGTGACTGCAGCTGGCTCTTGAAGCGTGCCACATTCTTTGCGGTCACGATTTTCGGATGGACATGATTCTTGATGGCATAGTTTTCCGTCGGCAGGCCAAAAGCATCCCAACCGATGGGATACAGCACATTATAGCCCTGCTGTCTGCGCTTTCTGGAAATAATATCCAGTGCCGTGTAGGAACGGGGATGTCCCACATGGAGTCCCTGTCCCGAGGGATAGGGAAATTCAATCAGCGTGTAGAATTTCGGCTTGGTGCTGTTTGCTTCCGCATGGAAGATACCTGCCTCTTCCCACTTCTGCTGCCACTTTGGTTCAATTGCCTTATGATCGTACTTCAACTTGATTCTCTCCTTTTTCTTTGAATAACGGGGTCTCCCCCAGAGCCGTCTGCCGTTTTACACGCCGGACAGGCTGTCTGTTTCTCATTGTTCCCCGGCCGGGAACAGCATCTGCAGCGGCATTTCCTCAATATCGGAAATATCGGCCAGTTCGCCGTCCTGCCACAGTCTTTCCAGGCTGTAATACTCACGGGCTTCCTCCGAGAACACATGAACGATCACATCCACATAGTCCAACAGGATCCACGAATCGGAACGGTAGCCCTCTATATGGCTCACACCAATGCCCTCGTGATCCAGCCGGAACTCCACGTTATCGGCAAGAGACCTGACATGAGTATTGGATGAACCTGTTGCAATCACAAAATAGTCTGCGATGGAGGAGATATCCTTGATCTTGATGACCTTGATATCCTCGCCCTTACGTTCACAGAGCGCCTTTGCGGCAAGTCTTGCAGTTTCCAGTGATGTCATTGCACATTCTCCTTATATTTTTGCTTTTTGCTGCGCCTTTTTAGCAGCCATTTCGTTATATCCAGCGAAGGTATCCGGGGCAATGGTCAGCTTACGCTGTGCAAGATCGGCCATCGTAAACGACATTCCCTCTAATACTGCCTCGTCCAGATCCTTATCGGCGAGCTTTCTCAATTTGTCCACACCGTCGAAATCACGGTCGGCGGAAATAAAATCCGCGATAAAGATCACCTTATCGAGCAGCGTCATCCCGGCACGGCCTGTCGTATGATAGCGGATGGCGTCAATAATTTCCGGGTCATCAATGCCCAGCTCCACCCGGACGAACGCACTGCCGGAAATAGCGTGCCACAGCTTCGGCGATGTCCGCTCCATCTCCGTCAGAACGATACCGGCCCGTTCCACCAGCGCCATCTGTTCCTCTGCCTCCGTTTCCTTGGTAGCGTCGTGCAGGATTCCCGCGATCTCCGCCTTCTTCACATCGGCACCATATTTTTTAGCCAACCGCACGGCCTCTTTCGCCACATTCTTTGAGTGCTTGAACCGTGCTGTCTTCATTCGCTTGCTTATGATCTCCTCATAATCTTTCATCGTCATTCTCATCAGCTCCAAGTCATATACTCATACTCGTATATTATAACAAATTTCTTTCCCATGTTCAAGACGAAAAGTAAAGAAAACACGGAAAGAAAACACGAAAATCACTTTTGAAAAATCCTTGCCTGAAAGTCCATGCCAATTCTTCGTCAACAACGATGAGAAGTTGGTGTTTGCTGATTGCTGCAAGGTTTATCCCTCAGCGAATTTTGGAAAGGTTTTCCCTGGGAGCTGGCAGGTCAAAATTGATTTTCGTGGCGGCGGATGGGAGGGGGTTGACAGGGAGGAGAAGATTAGGGTATAGTGATGGTAATGTTGGATGGAACAGAGGATGGAGTATGGCACTTTTGCGCGCAATGATAAAAACTTATCAGGGCAATAAAATGGATAGAGCGAAAATCAAACGGATACAACAGAAACGACTGCGAAAACTGGTACTCTATGCAGCAGCAAACAGTCCGTATTACCAAAGACTGTTTGCCGGAGCAGCGGATGATTTCTCGCTGGAACAATTGCCGGTAACAGATAAACCAACGATGATAGCAAATTTTGATGACGTGCTGACGGACAGAAATATCAACATGAGCAGGATAGAGGCTTTTACCGAGGACCTCGAAAATGTCGGTAAAATGATCGACGGCAGATATCTGATCTTCAAAACCTCCGGTTCTACGGGGAATCCCGCTGTCGTTCTTTACGACCGGCAAAGCATAGACGTTTCCTCGGCGGTGGCGGCTTTCCGGACCTTCACAAGAAAAGAGGACTATCACGCTTTTATGAAACACGGCAAGAGGACTACAGGTGTTTTTGCTGATTACGGCTTCTATCTGGCTTGCGGGATGTCCCGCTATCTGCGGCTGAAAATGCCGCGTAAAAAGACAAAAATCACCGTGGATGTCAATGCCCCCGAAAAGGAGATCATCAGACAGCTGAATAACTTTATGCCTTCCATGTTAAGCGGTTATCCGTCAAATCTGTCGCTGCTTGCCGATTATGACGAGCTGAACATCCGGCCGGACGTCATTATCACCGGCGGCGAACTCCTGACCGACGAGATCCGCCGGAAACTGACTGACAGATTCGGCTGTTATGTGCAGACACATTATTCCTGCACCGAGGGCGGTGAAATTGCCTGCGAATGTACCGAGGGTCATCTTCACCTCAACGAAGATTTGAGAGCAGGGGATTGTCTGACATTGCCATCATCCTGTCCGATAACCCGCCCAGTGCCAACAAGGTCAGCGGCAAATTCAAACATATCTATCGGGATTTCTCATCATAGGGCAGGCTCATTCCGGAACAAGCCAATGTGGGACGTATCACCGGCAAACAGAAAGGGAATGATTTTCCATGAGACGAAAAGACAGGGAAGTAACCGATTTCAACACCATCATCCGTATCATCGACAGCTGCTCCGTTCTGCGGATAGGCTTATCTGACGGAGATTATCCTTATATCGTTCCGCTGAATTTTGCTTATACGGTTTCCGGAGAACAAGTGGCATTTTACGTTCACGGGGCAATGGCAGGCAGGAAATATGAGCTGATGCGCCAAAACCGGAAATGCTCGTTTGAAATGGATGTTCCTCTTGCCATAGAGTGCATTGCTGAGAAAAAGGATGTCACCATGCGTTATCAGTGCGTGATGGGAACTGCCGACATTACCTTTCTGGAGGGAGAAGAAAAGCAATCCGCCATTGATCGGTTCCTGATGCAGCGTTATCCCGAAACCCGCCACTTTGACTATCAACGGAAAATGGCCGCCGTGACCATGGTAGCCAGACTCACCGTGACATCTTTGACGGCAAAGGTCAATCTCCGGGACAGCGTCAGCTGACCCTCCCCACAAAGCTCCCCGATTCACATTCAAAAAAGCCAGTCCGAAGTCATCACACCGCTTCGGACTGGCTTTGATTATTTCTGTTTGCTCTTTTCAAAGGCTTTCTCGTGCTCATTCTTGGCAGCGAGCTTCTTGTGATAGGCGCGGATACTCCGCATTTCATCGGGCGTCAGCTCCCGCCACTTTCCCGGCTGGAGCATTCCCAGCTTCACCGGACCGATGGCATTTCTCTTCAGTCTGGCAACCTCCAGTCCCACCGCTTCACACATCTTGCGGATCTGACGGTTCCTGCCCTCCTCCAGAACAATCTCCAGGACGGTTCTGTCCTGCTCGCTCTTCATCACATGAACCGCCGCCGGCATGGATTTCCTGCCGTCAATCACCACACCGGTGGTCAGAGCGGTGAGCTGCTCCTCGGTGATGCGCGGACGCACCGTCACACGATAGGTCTTCGGAAAGTGGGTGGACGGATGACTGATCATATTGGCAAAATCACCGTCATTGGTCATCAACAGCAGTCCCTCCGACTCCCTGTCCAGTCTGCCGACGGGAAACAGTCTGGCAGGTATTTCGTCTACCAGCTCCGCAACGCACTTCCTGCCGCCCTCGTCATTCATGGTGGTAATGAAGCCCCTCGGCTTGTGCAGCATGATATAGTATTTCTTTGTATCACGGCGGATGGTGATGTCACGCCCTGCCACATTGATCCTGTCCTTTTTCGGATCGGCCTTGTCGCCCAACTTGATGCGCCTGCCGTTCACGGTCACAGCGCCCTTGGCAATCAGCTCCTCCGCTTTCCGGCGGGATGCAATGCCGGCATCCGCCAGTATTTTCTGTACTCTGATTTTTTCGTTTTCCATAATTCCTCACTCTCATTCCTCATAAGACGCCGCTTCATCAGCCAGCAGTCTTGTCTGCCATATCTTCCTTCCGTTTCTCCACACACACAGCTCCCCCACCTGTCTGCCCTTTTCTATCGGCGCATAACAGAACGGCGGCATATACAGCTTGTATGTCAGATGATCGGAGCCGTCCTTCTTCACCGCCGGTGAACAGGCGTTTTCGGCTCTCACGGTGATGCTTTCTTTCTCCGAGCCTGCTACGGGCAGTTCAAAGCGTTCCTCTCCGCTGATCAGCTCCTGCTGCTCATACAACGAAAATCCATAGTCCAACAGCGCCCGATGATCCTCCCAGTCGTTACTGTCATTCAGCGTCACGGCGATCAATCTCACGCCGCTGCGTTCCGCACAGGAGGTCAGCGTTCTGCCGGCCTTTTTGGTAAAGCCGGTCTTGATGCCGATACAGCCCTCATACAGCGACAGCAGCTTATTATGGTTCACACAGACCTGCGTTTTTCCCTCCGGCAGCACATAATTCACCGTCACACGCTTCTGCGACACGATCTCCCGGAACCGCTCGTTCTCCATCGCATAGGCGCACAGCAGCGCCATATCTCTGGCGCTGGAATAATGCTGCTCGTCATCCAACCCGGAGGGGGTCACAAAATGCGAGTTTTTCATTCCCAGCTGCCGGGCTTTTACGTTCATCCGTTCCGCAAATGCTTCACGGCTCCCCGCAGCAGCAACGGCACAGGCATTGGCGGCATCATTGCCGGAAACCGCCATCATTCCCTTCACAAGCTCCGAAAGCCGCAGGATCTCTCCCTTCTGCAAATGCATACTCGATCCCTCCGCCGTCATGCTGTCGTCAAAGACCACTTCCCTGTCATTGGCAGCAGCCTCCTCCAACGCGATCACCGCCGTCATAATCTTTGTAATACTGGCAATGGCACAGCGCTGATCGGCGTTTTTCTCAAACAGCACCTCGCCGCTGTCCGCACACATCAGAACCGCACAGACTGCTCCTACCGAAAGAGCCTCTGCCCTTACCGCTCCACGGTACGGCAGACTGCACAGGCCAAGAACCGCACTCAGCAAAAGAGCTATCATTTTCCTGATAATAAAAAACCACCTGCCCGGAATTGATACTACATACCTATGCACCTTGCAGGAGGTTTTTGACTATTTCGTTGTGATTGCGGGACAACTCATACCTGGGGATCGTCCAGACCCTCCTGAGCAGGCTCCTCTGCCACCTTCAGTTCGGTTTCATTATCCTTCTTCTTATCCTTCTTGAACAGGCTCAGCACCTTATCCACGATCTCCGGCACCATACCTACCGCTCTGTCCTGAGAATCCTTGAAGTTGGTCACATTGAGCAGCTTCACATCATCATTGGTGATGGCAATAAAAGCAATCGGGGTGATGGTGACACCGGCACCCGATCCGCCGCCGAAGAGATTATTCTTGTCGGGATGCTTGGAATTGAATTCAGAGCCGCCGGAAGCAAAGCCGTACATCACCTTGGAAACCGGGATGACCGTTGTTCCGTTGGGAGCCGTGATGGGATTGCCGATCACGGTATTCACATCCACCATCTGTTTTATTTTTTCGAGAGTTGTGTCCATCAGACCTTCGATTGGACGATCACTCATTTCAAACACCGCCTTTATCTTGATGATTTGCCGATCACGGCAAGCTGTGACAAACGATTCATGTATAGTATACCCTACTTATCGGAATTTTGCAAGCGTTCTGAGCGTTTTCAGCAGGGCTTTCACCCCCGCACTCAGCAGGAAAAAGGGGATGATCCTTATCCGCATCTCAAAATACACCTTGTTTTCCGTCTCCGTAAAGCACGGGGCGATCCTCTCGTGGTGGCAGCACTTCTTCACATGCTGTTCGATGATCGAAACCAGCGGGAATACCGCCGCACACGCAGCGCCATAGGTAACGGCTGTTTCCGCCGCATTGTCCGTTGCGACCAGCAGCTGCAGATCCATTTTGGAGATTACCGTATGACCGGTGATTTTCTTTCCTGCCTCTACGGCGATTCTGGCCAGTTCCCGGAGCAGCTCCAGCAGTCCTCTCAGTCCATGCTCCTGAATGATATCCCCCACCGGATTCTTCTTTTTTTCTTCCGTTTCCGGCTGTTTTTTCTTTTGCTTTTTGTTTTTTTTCTTCTTTTCGGGTTTTTCCTTTTTCGGCTTCTGCGGCAGAACCCTGAACACCGGAAACAGGTATCCCACCCGCAGCTTCACACCCTTATCATACACCAGTTTGATGCTTAAAGGGCAAAAAATCAGGATGTCAATGATGAGCAGGATCCCCGCAAGGATCAAGAGAAAGATGTTCATCTCATTCCACCTGTTCCGTACCGTCATTTTCTGCCGGCTCTTCCTGTCCGGACTCTTCCTCTTCGCTGTCCTGGGGCAGCGGCGGCAGCTCCTCCAGCGAGGAAATGTTGAAGCAGCGCAGGAAATGCTCCGTGGTACCGTATACCAACGGTCTGCCGGGCAGCTCCAGTCTGCCCTTCTCTTCGATGAGCTGTCTGGCAATCAGGCTGCTCACCACACCGGAGCAATCCACCCCTCTCACCTGTTCCACAAACGCCTTGGTCACAGGCTGGTTATAGGCAATCACCGCCAGTACCTCCGCAGCCGCCTGGGACAGGGGCGTGTTCCGGCGCAGATCCATCACCGTGCGGATCGGACCGGCATATTCCTCTACCGTACACATCTGGTAGCTGCCGTTGAGCTTCACCACACGGATGCCCTTTTCCTGCTCCCGATATTCCTGCATCAGCTCTTCACACAGCGCAGCAGCTTCCGCTGTATCCAGTTCCAGCGCCTGCGCCATCCTCTGTATATCCACGGGCGTTCCACAGGCGAACAGAATCGCCTCTGCAGCCGCTTTTAGTTTTCGTCTTTCCAATGCTTTCCACCACCGCTTATCAGTTTCAGTTCCTGTTCCTCGCCTTCTCCTTCGATCCGCACCCGCTTTCCTTTGATCAGCTCCAGGATCGCAAGGAATGTCGCCACCAACTCGCTTTTATCGGTGGCGTCGTCAAAGATGGTTCGATAGCGGCGGCTCATACCGCCCCACAGCTTCCGCATGACGCTGATGATCTTTGAACTGACCGATACGATCCGGCGCCGGACGATACCCGAGAAAGCATCCTCCGGCGGCGGGAGCTTTGCCTTGCTGCGTCCCGCCGCCATCAGATAGGCCGCCACCAGATAACCGGGTTCATGGCTGCGTTTATAGGTCATATCCGCTTTCATCTTTGCCGGCTCCCGACAGAAGCTGTCAAAGCTGATCTGCTCCGACAGCATTTTCGCCACACGCTTGCATTTCTGGTACTCAATCAGCTGTCCGGAAAGCTCCCGGCGCATCTCCTCACCCTCTTCGGGCTTCGGCAGCAGCATGGCCGCCTTGATCTGCACCAGATGGGAAGCCATCGCCAGAAATTCGCCTGCCACATCCAGTTCCTGCTGCTGCATCAGGTCGATCTGTTCCATATACTGTGAGAGCAGCTCCGAGATCTGGATATCGTAAATATTCAGTTTATTCTTTTCGATCAGATGCAGAAGAAGGTCAAGAGGCCCCTCAAACACATCCAACTTATACGATAGCTTTTCCAATTTCCACACACCATTTTGTCATAGTTTTTCAGTCCCCCGGCGCAGAGCCTGCGCTCCCGTGTTTCCAACGACTGTTTGACTATATTATCTTGAAACATTATCCTCGTCTGCTACTGCAAATGTGCTTGTCTGCTACTGCAAAGCAATAGGCACGGGTACTATGATAGAAAACGAAGCTTGAATATTTTGAGAAACAGCCGTTAAGCGCCCCGTCAAGGGGCGTGTCGGCGGACAGAGAAAATCATCGGCGCCAGCCGCCGTGCCGGATGTTAGCGACATAGCAGTTTCGCCTTAAACGAACAGAGTGAGCGCAAGCGAACGACAGCGTGACACGGGTGCGCAGGCTCTGCGCTAGTAGGCCCAGGAGAAGGGGAGGGAAGTGAGCCAGTTGATGCCGCTGAAAAGCCAGTTCTGTACGGGAAGAAGCAGACGGCTCACACCACCCATCATCAGCAGAATGAACAGGGCAATCGAAAAATACAGCTGATACTGATAAATCTTGAAGATCGCCTTGTCCGGGAGAAACGCCATCAGTATCTTGGAACCGTCAAGAGGCGGAATGGGAATCAGATTAAATACCGCCAGGGAGATGTTGATCATTATCAGGAACTGGAAGAACATCAGCACATACTCCATGACCTTGATATCCGATTTCAGGAAGACCATCGAACTGACTACCATCGCCGAACCGGATTTTACCATGATGAGCACGATCGTATTGTAGACCAGACCGAACACCAGCGCCGCCAATAAATTGGAAACAGGACCTGCCAGCGCGGTGATGGCCATGCCTGCCTTTGGATTCTTGAAATGACGGGCATTGACCGGTACCGGCTTCGCCCAGCCGAAGCCGACAAGCAGCATCAGTAAGGAACCCATATAGTCAATATGTGCCAGGGGATTCAGCGTGAGCCGTCCCTGGCTCCTGGCGGTGTTGTCACCCAGCTTGTACGCCATCCATCCGTGGGCACATTCATGCAGGGGGTTGACCAAAAAAATGATCATCAACACCGAAGCAATATATACAATTACCGAAATAAGGTCAAAGCTCTGAGAGCGCAGCAGGCTCAACAGCATACACATCCGCCTTTCATAAAAAACCGAAAGCGGAACCCTGCTGTGCAGAATTCCGCATCTTTCCTTATCAAATCTTAATCTTCGGCAGATTCCTCGTCTTTATCGGCAGACGCAGGCTGATCGTCGAGCTCATCCTCGTCGTAATCGAACTCAAGGTTCTCGCCGCAGCCAGGGCAGACCATACCGCCGTCATTGAGGGAATCCTCGTCAAGGCCGATCGTCATACCGCAAGTCGGACAGGTCACCTCATAAGCGGTGTCGTCATCTGAACTGCAGCATCCGCAGTCACAGCCTTCCTCGTCCTCATACTCGTCATACAGCAGATCCTCCACACCGGAGAGATCCTCGTCAAGTGCATCCACCTGGTCGCAGACGTCATCATAGCACTGCTCCAGCTCTACGATCTCCTCTGCCATTTCATTCACCAGGTCAACCAGTGCTTTGAACACCTTTGTCTGCTTGTCCTTGGGGTCAAGCTCCAGGCCGTCCACCAGTCCCTTGACGTATGCAGCCTTTTCCGTAATTTTCATTCCTGTTTTCCTCCCTTTATTATCCGCTTTCCACCGGAGCAGGGCTTATGCTCTGGACATATACTCGCCTGTTCTGGTGTCGATCTGGATCTGGTCGCCCTCGTTGATGAACAGCGGCACCTTGATCTCAGCGCCTGTCTCAAGCGTAGCAGGCTTTGTTACGTTGGTAGCGGTATCACCCTTGAAGCCGGGGTCAGTCTGTGTAACGGTAAGCACCACAAATGTGGGAGGCTCTACGCCGAACACATTGCCCTTATAGGACAGGATCTTGCACTCCATGTTCTCCTTTACGAACTTGAAGTTGTCACCGAGCACGTCCTTGCTGATCGGAATCTGCTCATAGGTCTCGTTGTCCATGAAATAATAGAGGCTCTCATCGTTATAGAGATACTCCATATCCTTTCTCTCAATGAAAGCAGTGGGATATTTGTCATTGGGGTTGAAGGTTTTTTCCACGACCGCACCGGTGATCACGTTCTTGATCTTGGTACGGACAAAAGCGGCACCCTTTCCGGGCTTCACATGCTGAAACTCAATGATGGTAACAACCTGACCATCCATCTCGAAGGTAACGCCGTTTCTGAAATCGCCTGCTGTAATCATAAAAAGTCCTCCTGTTTCGGATAATAGTAAACTGAATAAAACTGTACTTGTCAACAGCCCTATACACTCATCTCATTATACTATATCTGCATTCAAATTGCAAGAATTTTTACGGGTTTTTCGGGAAGCCCGCCATTTTTCCGTCATTCTGCCGTTTTGGGGGGCTTGCGGCGCCCGGAAATCCACTTAGCCGTCATCTGCAGCAGTTTTCCTCCGATCACGCAGACCGCCGACAGTGCAAATGTCACCAGCAGGAACACGCCGAGCGTTTTCGGATAACCCAGGTCGAGATGATAATAATCGACAATATAATACCGCGCAATGGAATGGCAAAGAAAAACGGGCAGACTGAGCGTCCCGAGGAAATAGACAAACCTGTTATTCAGAAAAGTAAACGTGCTGCTGTTCTGGAAAGTAATCAGTACCGCCGCAATCAGCAGCAGGGTCACACTTACCTCCATGATCTGCTTCATTCCCACGGTCATACAGATCAAAGGCGGAAGATAGCACAGAAACCCGATCAGTGAGAGCACCCAGCGGTTCACACGGTTCAGGATGCCGCTCTTCACAATATAGCAGCAGGTACAGCCGATAGACACCTCCGCCAATGCCCGTCCCAGACCGGCGTTGAACCAATTGTCCTTCCACATGGTCGAAACATTCAGCGTCCCCCCCTGCTTCCATATAAAGCCGATGAGCAGCAGCGACAGCACCGGGGCAATATACAGCGCATAAGTGCGCCCCCATTTTATCATCACGGGGGTGAGGATAAACATCACGATCAGCATTGCCGACAGGTACCACACCGGCACGAACCAGTCCGCCGTCGGCAGACCTGCCATCTGTACGAGAAAAAACGTCGGTATGGCGTGGATCACCCGCAGCAGCCAGTCATGGAAGTTCAGGTGAAAAAACGGAATCCACGCCACTACGGTCATCACAATGACCACCAGATAGTACCAGATAAAGGAGCGGTACTTCTTCGCCATAAACAGCAGGCTCGATCTGACAAGATCCCCCTGCTGTTCCTTTCCGTATTTCATCAGCGAGGACGCAAACAGGTAGCCGGAAACAACAAAAAAGAATTCTACTGCCAGATAGCCCCTCTCGAACCACTCCCCCGGATATTTCACGGAGCAGCCGAAATGATAGCAGGCAATGATCACCGCCATGACAAAGCGCATCAGTTCGATCTTGCCGTTGCGCTGTTTCTTTTTCTTCACCAAAGGAGAAGCTTCTTCCATGTCCGTTCCTCCTTACAGTTCAATCAGTTCCTTGGGCTGCACGGCAAGATTGATGCAGCCGTCTCCGGTCACCGCCACCATATCTTCAATCCGCACGCCGAATTTTCCCGGCAAATAGATTCCCGGCTCTACAGTTACCACCATGCCGCTCTGCAGAACAAAGGCGCTCTCCGGTGAGACCGAGGGCGCTTCATGTATTTCCAGTCCTACGCCGTGTCCGGTGGAGTGTCCGAAGTATTCCCCGAAGCCTGCCTGGTCAATGGTCGATCTGGCAGCGAAGTCCACCTCGCCGCAGGTTGCTCCGCTGCGAACGGCAGCAAGTCCGTTCTGCTGTGCCTGCAGCACCGTCTGATACACCCGCTTCATCATGCTGTCCGCTTTGCCGCAGACAACCGTGCGGGTCATATCGCTGTGATAGCCGTCAACCGTGGCGCCGATGTCAAACAGAACAAAGTCCCCGTTTTTGACCTTTCTCTCCGAAGGGACACCGTGGGGCATGGAGGTTGTGGTTCCCGTCAGCACAATCAGGTCAAAGGACACACTCTCCGCACCCGCACGTCTCATGCGAAATTCCAGGTCAAGGGAAAGATCCAGCTCGCTCACACCCTCTTTGATGAGCTTCATGGTCTCATTGAGTGCATTTTCGGTGATGCGCTGTGCCTTGCGCATTTTCTCGATCTCGTCAGCGGTCTTGATGATCCGCATACTGCTGATGATCTCATCCAGCCGCCTGCTCTTGATGGACACCGCTCCCACACTCTCCAACAGCTCGTCCATCTCTGCGGCACTGTTCAGCGTAAATGCGGAACCCTCCAACAGGATCCGTTTCAGGCCGTGACTTTTCAGGCAGTCACCCAGAGCATTCCGCAGCTTCCGGAAGAGCACTACCTCACAGCCCTTCGCCTGTGCCCTGGCAGCCTCTTCATAGCGGGAGTCCACAAACAGCCAGCTCTTTTCCCGGGTCACCAGCAGATATCCCAGCGAGGAAATGAAGTTGGTATAATACCGGCGGTTCTCTCCGGAGATGATGAGCGCTGCATCCGCTTCCTCCGGCAACAGAACGGCCAGCGTCTTTAATCGTTCTTCCATGCCGCTCATTCCTTTTCTGATAAAATTTGTTTCAGGGCGCACAGTCCCAGATAATAGCTTGTCTTGCCGAAGCCCGCAATCGAGCCGCTGCACACTGCCGAGATTACCGATTCATGCCGGAAGCTCTCCCGTGCATAGATATTCGACATGTGTGTCTCGATCACCGGCAGTTGGATTGCTTCAATGGCGTCCCGCAGCGAATAGCTGTAATGCGTAAGTGCTCCTGCGTTGATCATCACACCGTCCTTAGTGCCGTATGCGGCGTGGAGCTTGTCGATCAGCTCCCCCTCGTGGTTCGACTGAAAGATCTCCAGCTCCAGTCCCAGTTCATCCGCCCAGCGGCGCACGTCCTCATTGATGCTCTCAGCGGTCTGTGTACCGTAAACATGGCGGTCACGGATGCCCACCATATTCAGGTTCGGGCCTAACAGAAACAGTATTCTTTTCATTCTCAATCATCCTTTATTCATCAGTGGTCACAATAGAATACGCAAAGTCTATGCCTCTGTCCCTGAGCTGCTGTGAGCCTGCCTCCAGCACCTGCCGGCAGTTGTCCGAGTACTGGTACCGGAAGGCCACCTCAATCCGGAAGCCGTCAAACTGCCTGTCAGGATACTTTTCCGCATAGCCCCTGCCTTCAATGTACCCCACATAATTATTGATTTTTTTCTGAAGCGTCAGAATATGATCCATTTCCTGAATCATCCAGGTGTACGGGTCGATCACCAGCAGCACCAGTGTATTCGTCTTTTCATCCACGCCCATGGCGTCGATCCGATCCGTTTCTTTGACTGACAAACAAATCCCCCCTATCATTCCCGTTCTTTATCAGGAGTGTTTTTCGTGTTGCTTCTGTTCCAGGAGCTTCCTGCGGATTCCCTTCTCCATCTTTCGCCGCACCATGATCGAAAAGCCGTGCTCTTCACTCTGCGGCTCCAGCAGAATCGACTTCATCCCTGCAAGGTTCGCTCCCAGTACATCGGTATAGACCTGGTCCCCCACTACCACCACCGACTGCGGTTTCTCCCTCAGCTTCCTTTTGGCGCGGTTGAAGCCGAAGGGAAAGGGCTTCATGCTCATAGCAACACAATCAAGCCCCAGGCTGTCGGCAAAGGGACGGATGCGCTTCTTATAGTTATTGGAGCAGATCACGATCTGCACACCGCCGGCCTGTATCTCTGCAAGCCACTCCTTCACCCCGTCATAAGGGATCTTCGACGTAGGTGATGCCAGGGTATTGTCTACGTCCAGCAGGATTGCATCCGTTCCCAGCCTCCGCAGCAGGGGCAAATGGATATCCGTCACCTTATTCAGCGCGACTGTGGGTTTCAAAAGACTCACTCGATCACTCCTTCAATCCATAAACAAAAAAGGACATCTCCGCAGGAGGCCGAGCCTGCACACAGCAAGCCCGACGACCTCACAAAACGGAAATATCCTTAAATTTCTGTGTAAAATACAAAATTATTTGTACTTACGCTTACGAGCAGCTTCAGACTTCTTTTTACGTTTTACAGAAGGCTTTTCATAAGCTTCTCTTTTACGAACCTC
>ONEU01000109.1 GCA_900316925.1 uncultured Eubacteriales bacterium | reverse complement strand
TCCACCACCTACCGCACCGACCATGCCTTATTCAAGGATGAGGCAGAGCTTCTGACACCGACCTCTGAAAAAGAACTGTGGGAAAAACTGGAGGCTACTGTCGATTATCTCAATATCAATATCGCCGTATTTATCGGCGGTAATTACAGAACCAATGATGAAACCGTCACCTTTACCGATCAAGCTATTTCCTCCGTCTTTGGCAAAAATTCCGATACGATCTTTATCTATCTGGATTTTGAGGGCTACTCCCCCGCATACGACTACATAAGAGTCTCCAATAAGGCAGAGGATATCTTTCCCGAAACCAAGCGCAACAAAATACTGAATGTGATGTATCAGACCCTTCCCAAAAGTACCGAACCGATCTATGAAGATGCCGTGCGTTCGGCCATCTCCAAGGGACTGGATGAGATTAAAAGTCAGGGCTATGTGAACACCGCACGTCCCTCTCAGACCAGTACCGTCCGCAGCTATCGCACTCCGGAACCGGTTCCTCAGCAAAAAACCGACTCCGGGTTCATGGATTTCATCCGGAGTATTCCCAGACCCTACATTTACGGAGGAATCGCCGTCATCATCGTTCTCATCCTGATTGCGATCCTCTCCAGCGCTGCCAAGCGCCGTTCCCGCCGCACCAACAACTACTATAACAACTACAACGACAATTACTACGACCACCGGGACAACTATTACAGCGGCCGGAGCTACCACCACCATTCCCATTATAATTCCTACAACAGACGTCCCCCTCGCGGCAGACCGCCAAGAGATTACGATCCCCCGCCAAGAAACAGCAGACCGCCCCGCAGCTCACCGCCGCCGTCCGGTTCTTCCAATAACAATAATAACTCCTCCCATAGCTCCGGCAGCGGACATTACCGATAATCTACGGTTGTTCTGACAGCCCGGTAATCCGGACACAACAAAGACCGATGAAACCAGGATCGTTTCATCGGTCTTTTCACGGTTACCGACAGTTTCCATCCCGCCGGCAACACAGCCCATTATCATTCTATCGTCAGTTACCGGTGCTGTCCGGTCTTCCGTCCATGCACCGTTTCTGTTTTATTTGGCCAGTCCGAAAATCTTCAGGGTCAGCCCATATCTGTCATCATTACGTTGGCAGCCCAATACCGCAATGATATAGGTCTTCCCGTTCTTTTTAAAGGCGGACAACAGACAATAGCCGGCATAATCGGTAGTTCCGGTCTTCATCCCGATGGCTTCCTTGCAATAATATAAGCTCTCGGGATCCAGCAGGTAATTTGTGTTGGTCCAGCTGGCACTTTCCCCCGACGCAAAGACAACGTCCTTCTGCGCCGTACCCACGATCGTGCGGATCTCCGGAACGGCAAGGGTATATTCGGCTAATGCCACCAGGTCGGATGCGGTTACATACTGATCGTCGTCATCCCATCCGTCCGGGGTGGAAAAATGACTGTTTGCCATGCCGATCTCTGCGGCAGTTTCATTCATCATTGCCACAAAGGTCTCTACCGCTTCCTGATCGCTGAGGTTCCTGTCGGGATGGACGGCTCTTGCCGTAGTGACGGCAGCCGTATAAGCAGCATCATTTCCGGAGCATAACAGCATACCTGTCAGAAGATCACGGACGGTCAGACGGTTGCCGATCGAAATGTAGCACCGGCTCGAATCCTCATGGACAAGATTCTGTTCACTGCCGACCTCTACGATATCATCCGGGCTCATATTCTTCAGAACAACGGAAGCCGTCAGCAGCTTGGTAATGCTGGCAGGGGGGGTTTTCATATCGGTGCTGTCCTGATAGAGCACCTGATGATCATCCGCACAGTACAGAATGGATGAGCTGCAGATCGGAGAATCAAATACTGCGGGAAGTTCTGATGAATCGGACGAATCATCCTCTTCGGAGATGTCCTCGGAAGCCGCTGATGAGCTGGGAGAAAGACCGCTGATAACGCTCTGCGCCGAAACCACGGAGGATTCCGGTGTCTTTCTGGGAGCCCTGCCTCTTTGCGAATCGGTGCAGGCAGTCATCATCATCAAAGCAGTGATAGCCACCGCCAGTATTCTTTGAATCTTCATGTTACCCCTCCGTTATGATGCATTTATCCTAACAGATATTCTAACACGGTGCGACAAAAAATGCCATCCCGATTTCATTGCTTGTGTTATTTTTTCGGTTTTTCCCATTTTACGGCCGGATATTCCCGCATATTTTGTCAGAGGTGTTACAAAACTCCCGCGGAGGGCGGTGTCAGGGGCTTATGCCTGATCCGGGAAGATCGTCTCCATCAGAAGTGCCTCCGGATACTGATAGCCGCCTTTAAAGAAGTAGAAATCCTGACCCGGGAGCATTTTCTCATGGTAGGCGTAATCCGAGCGGTTCTTGGTGTTGTATTCCGACGGAGCCTCTCCGTCCCGGTGCTGGTACCAGGCGATCAGCTCCCCGGTTTCCAGGTTCCACAGGCTTACCCGCATCATCTCATAGTAAAGGTTTTCAACATGACCGGCGTCTTCCTTGTCGATATACTCAACCGGTATGTAACCCATGGATTCTGCCACGCCAATCACAAGCGGTGCTTCTCCGTTTGCGACCTTCAGGGCCTTGGCATCGGTATAGACCGTATTGGGATAGTTCTTCTTGAGTTCCTTGATGGTATCCACATAATACTCGCTATCCTTGGCGGCTGCCGGCCCGTATTCTTCATAGGGACAGATCGTACACGAGCTGTTTGTCACCAACGGGCCATTGAGGATATCGGCATATCTGGCAGCATCCCCTATCTTGATCTGCTTACTGTTGTCAAGGGTCTGTCCAGCCACGTTCTCCAGCACCCATTCCTTGAGCTCCTTTTCGGAGTACCGGTTGATTTTGTCATAGTAACCACGGTACTGCTGCTGTCCGCTGTCAAAGCGCTGCGCCATCTCATCACTGCCGTACTCAACATCCCCGGACAGATTCTCAAGAACGACCTTGTCGGAATGACTGAACGAGCCTGCATTCAGATGCTTGAGCGTGCCGTTGAACGTCACCGTTTCCAGCTCCGGGCAATCGGCGAAGGAACTGCCGATTGTGTCGACATCTCCTTCAAAGGTCACTTTTTTGAGTGATTTACATTTATTGAAGGAAGAGTCCAGAGTTCCCACATTCTTTTCAAAGCGGATCGACTCGAGCTTCTTGCAAAGAGCGAAGCTGCGTCCCGTTTCCATTACTTCCCCCTTGAAGACAACCGAGGAAAGTTCGTCGCAGGACTGGAACACACAATTATTGATCTTTCCAATCTCATGTTCAAAGGTAAGAGATGAGAATTTGCCGGAGGTGAAGCTGTAGCTGTCGATCAGCCCCACCTTCCCCCCAAACGTCAGGCTGGACAGGTTGTCACAATCGTCAAAGCTGCTTTCCGAGATCTGTCCCACATCCTTCTTGAAGGTCACAGACTCAAGTTTCTCACACGAGGAGCAGAAGCTTTTCGGCAATCTGGCAACTTTCTCAAGAAAGGTAATCTCTTGCAGGGCACCAAATTGGTAGAACAGAAAGCTGTTGACATATTCCTCTTTCTCCGTCAGACGGTTCATCAGATCGACCTCACCGTTAAAATGAACTGTCCGGAGAGCCGACAGCTTTTCAAAGGAATCAATCATCACGGGATTATCCACCTTACCGAAGCTCAGTTCTGTAAGAGACGGAAGTGCGCAGAAGGATTCTCTGATTTCACCGGTGATGTCTCCCAGGGTCAGTTTTTCCAACCCCCCGCCGGTAAAGGATTGGCGGATGAGCTTGGGATTGCTCTTGAGGGTAACCTCCTTCAAGGCGTCACACTCCGTAAAGGAATGGCTGATCGCCCGGATACTGTCAGGCAGCGTCAGCACCGTCAGGGAGTTGTTCTTTGCGGCAAACAGTTCCTCGATCACCGCCACCCCCTCACTGACGGTCAGTTCCCTGACGGCGGTGTTATCCGCATCTTCACCGATCACGGCCCAGACAGGAAGACCATCATGTTCAGCAGGGACCGTGACCTTTTCCGGGGCATTCCGGTCGATCACGCATACATAGGCATCCTCACCGGACTTGTACTCCATCAGAGCCGGATACTTGCTTGTGTCGGAAAGCTGGGAGATCTTCTTAAAGGTCAGTTTCGTATCAGCCTCCGATACGGTGCCCGTACCGGAAACCGTGCCCGAAGCCCCGCCGTTCTGGTTTGAATTGCTGCATCCGCCGAGAACAGCCGTACTCAGCAATCCGACGGTAATCAATACAGCCGTCAACTTTTTCATCTTTGCCGCTTCCTTTCATAATGGAATAGAAAAACAAGGCAGCACACACGAAAATCCATTTTGAAGAATCCTTACCTGAAAGTCCCTGCAAATTCTTCATCAACGATGATGAGAAGTAAGTGTTTACCAATTGCCGCAAGGCTTATTCCACAGCGAATTTTGAAAAGGGGGTCGGGAAAAACCTTTTTTTCGCCAGAAAAAGGTTTTCCCTGGGAACTGGCAGGTCAACATTGATTTCCGTGGGCAGCACACATCATGGATTGCCATAAGGTTTGTTTTGATGTTACCATTATATCATTTTCAGGCAGATGATACAACAACCTCCGACAATATTCCCGAAGATGTTTTCAGCCGGAAAAAAACTGCCGCAGCTCCGGAATCAACCGGTCTGCGGCAGTATAGAAAGGTACGTCATGCGTCAGGATCATCAACAAGATAACCGCCGGAGCTGAGTCCGAAGGCATATTCGTCAGCAATGCTGCCGGATGCGGCAAGGGCTTCAAACTGTTCCTTTGTCATCTGCATCTCACAGCGGACTTCATTGATAAGTTCAGCCCGAATACCGTTTTCTGTCAGAATGTCATAGAATGCCCTGATCTTTTCCTTGAGGAAAGCATGAAGAGCCGCCTGATATTCTTCGTCAAGGGGATTGTATTTTCCGTGTTCGGTTTTCCACGACTCCTCCAGTTCCGCCTTCATCTGACGGAGGGTTTTGCCGTGATATACATAATCGTACATATCGTCAGAATCGGGACGGGTAACATAAACGGAATACGCCTTGCCGTCATTGGAGGAGAGCGCCGCCATCAGAGAACTGTCCACTTTCAGACCGTTAAAGCGGTAATAGCCTTGACTGTCCATCAGACCTTCTTCCCTGAGCATCAGCGTTACACTGCCGCCGGATTCAAACTTCACGACAAGAATCCGGTCATCCTCCTTGACGGTATAGACCCTGCTGTTGTCGTCAAGATCGGAATAATAACCTTTGAAATCACCTGCACGGCCTATATCCCTGTCAAGCGTGTATTCCGTGCTGTTGAATACCTGCAAATAGGTCTTGCCGTCGTCCGTTACGATAAATCCGAGCATATCCGAGCCTTCGCCCTCATCAGCCGGTTTTTCAACGGAGGTCTGGCCGCTTGTCTGAGCTTCCGATGTACTTGCAACAGGTTGTCCGGTTCCGCTTGTCTGTACTGCGGCTGTGCTTTCGTTCTGTTGTTCCTTTGATTCCGACTTTGTGGGCTCCGTTTTTTCTGATGTCTGCACCGCTGATGATTTCTGCTCTGTGACGGTCCGGGGCTGTTTGTTACTATTGACAAGAACGGCAGCAGCCAATGCAATGAAAACAACGGCTGCGGCGGCTGTGATCCCGAAAACGGGCAGTCTCTTCCTTTTGGTCGCATTAACGGCTTCATCAATCAGTTCCTCGTCAATATTGCTCATGGCCGAAAAAAGTCGATTGTTCTTCATAGCAATTCCTCCCTCGATAAATAATCCCTGAGCTTGTTTCTCGTTCTGAAAAGAGAGCTTTTGACCTTGCTTTCACTGACGCCGAGTGCTGCAGCGATCTCCGTGACGGCCTCCGATAAAAAATACCGTCTTACAAAAATGATACGGTTATCCCTGGACACCGTTTTCAGGAATTGGCTGATCTTCTCTCCCAGTTCCTGTTCCTCCAGCCTCTCGAACGCAGGGGTGTCGGGCACACAGCAGGACAATTCCTCCGTCAGTGCGGTGACCGTCACGTCCCGTTTCCTGGCCTTCGACCGTTCCAGACGATGCAGCGCGGTATTGCGGCATATTTTTGCCAGGTAAGCAAAAAAATAGTCCGGTTTCTTCGGCGGGATGGATTCCCACGCCTTGAGATAAGTATCGTTGACGCACTCCTCCGCATCCTCGTGATTGGCAAGGATCCGAAAAGCAAGCCTGTGCAGGCGATCGCCGTAGCGTTCCTTTGTGAATGTAATGGCCTCCTCGTTCCGGCTGAAAAACTGCTCGATAATCAGACGATCCTCCATTTGCATCACCTCCATAACGCTTTCTGAGGTCCTCACAATGATAGACCGGAAACAGCGCCGCATGGTTGCGTTTCCGGGGAAATTTTTTGGGTTGTGGGTACATTGCCGGATGCTCCCGACAAAAACACCCGTCTGATCTGCTTCGGCACACCGAAGATGACCAGACGGGTTCTGGATAGGATGGGGCGGATCAGCCAACCCCACACATTATTTTAGTTTCTTTTCGGCGGAGCGGATAAATGCCCAGCTGATGACCGAGAAGATCAGATAGGTAATCAGCGTGCCGAAGCAGACATCCGAAAGGAAATGATTGGTCATGTGGATACGGTTGTAGCCGTAAAGAACCACAAAGGCCGCAGCAAGCACAAAGGCAATGATATTCAGGACCGTGCTCTTTTTCTTGAAAACATTCGTCAGCATCGGCAGGGAGAACATCATGCAGGCAATCGTCATATTGCCGCTGGGCCAGCTTTTGAAGCTATCGTTGCTTCCGGCAAAATTCGGGGACATCTCCCACCAGTTGCGGAACTGGGACATGGGGTCATCCAGCGTGATGAGATATTTATAGCGCGGACGTGAGCCCACCTGCTTGAGCCACAGGTTGACATTATCGGCACAGATCCCGGCAACAAGAATGGCGGCACCAACGGCGATCAGCATATCCGGATTCTTTTTATCAACGAGCTTCACCACCACAAAAGGCACCCATGCATACAGCACTACCCAGAACAGCCAGCTCAGCACGGACAGCCACGGAGAGGATTCCCCCGCCGTATAGCCGAACAGCGCGCGGACGGCCTTTCCGTTGTAGCTGTTGGAATAGTAGACTGCCAGATAGTAGCCTACCACCATCAACACCCACGCCAGGGGCTTGTACCGGTCCCCCTTTGCCTTCAGTCCCGCAAACAGACAAGCGCCTGCTGCCGGATAGAGACAATAGGAAAAATAAGAGCCATAGGTTGCAAAGAACGAACCGATATCCGTTTTATTGGCGAGTGTCTGATTGATGTTGAAATCACAGAATGAGCCGATGATGATCCCCAGCACACACACCGAGACAACACCCCAGAAACAAGCCGCCGGCATTGCCATAATCGTTTTCTTTTTCATCATTTTTCCCTCCTGCATGATAAGAGTAAACCAAAGACTGCACACCGAGCCGGCAGTCCATCAGCAGAACGCTGTTACGGATGCCGCTGCCCGTCAATCAATACTTCATATTGACCTGCGCCTTAAAGATTTCCACATCCTCCTCCGTAATCTCCCTGTCGGGATTCATCATCTTCAGATAGCTTTCCGGAGAGCTCTTCTGCATCATTTCGGGCATCATGGCCAGGAACTGATCGACCTCTTCCTCGGTGTTGTAAATACCGAAGCTGATACGCACCATGCCTGCTGTCTTCATATCCGTGCAATGGGCAAAGGATTCAATCTCCTCATCGGTCAGATCCATCAGCCGCCAGACATAGGGATGGGCGCAGAATGCCCCTCTTCTGGTAGCCACACCGCCCACCTCTGACAATGTAGTGGCAAGGATGTAGGAATTGATGTCGGAGAAATTGAAGGTCACCACGCCGACCCTGTCGTCAATGTTTTCGCTGTCACCGTAGATAATGACATTATCCAGCTTCATGAGACCGTCAATGAGCTTGCGGTTCAGCGCTTTTTCGTGAGCCTCGATCTTATCAAAGCCAACCTCCCGCAGAACGTCGATCGCCTTGCCGAGTCCCACGATACCGGGATAGTTGGGGGAACCGGCCTCATACGCTTCCGGTGCAGACTTGTAACGCTGGGTATCGTCAGTCACGAGCGTAACAATACCGCCGCCGTAGAACTCCGGCATGTGCTGGCTCAGAACCTCATGCAGCCCCACGACTGCACCGCCGCCATAGGGAGAATACATCTTGTGAGCGGAAAAAACAAAAAAGTCAATGTTTTCCTCGGGGGTATCGCCGAGCATGGAGAACGCTCTGTGCGCAACAATCTGGGCACCGTCAACGATGATCTTGGCACCGTACTGATGGGCGAGCTTGGCGACACGATGGACATCGGTGACATACCCCGTCACATTGGAGGCGGCCGTCACGGAAACATATTTGATCTTGCCGCCGTATTCCTTGAGCAGTTTTTCGATATCGTCATAGATCACACGGCCCTTTTCATCCACCTCCGCGTAGACGACCTTGCAGCGTTCACGCCAGCTCAGGTCATTGGCATGATGCTCTATACGGGTGGTGAGAACGATATCGTCCTCACTCTCGATCAGCGCTGAGGCCAGTTTGTTAAGGCCGTCCGTCGTGTTGTTGACAAAGAAAGCCGTATAGCTTCTGTCCTGGGTTTCCGCACCGACAAAACTGATCACCTTCTCCCTGACCTCGTTATAAAGGTCCGTAGAGTGGTTCGACTTTGCAGAGAAGCCTCGTCCGATAGAACCATACATTTTCAGTTCTTCATTCACCGCATCCTCCACAGGCTGCAGAGCAGGTGTTGTGGCGGCGTTATCAAAATTGATGAGCGATCTTTCGGTGCCGTCCTTCAGCTTGATCGGCTCATTCACGCCGACGACCTGGCTGCGGATATTGTCAATGGTAATCCGTCCATCCTGTTGAAAAACGGTGTCAACCTCATCAGCTTGACTCTGAGACTGACTCTGTGCGGTCGAAACCGCCGAAGAAGAAACAGAGGTTTTCGATGAATTCTGAGAAGCGCTGTCTGCTTTGCTGCAGCCTGCAGATGTAACGGATGCCATCAGACAGGCACAAAGGAGTATGGAAATAATGGTTTTCTTTTTCATTTGGCACGTTCCTTTCTTTTTGGATTCTGAGCATTCTGGCAACAGGATTATTGGCAGATTCAAGATACTCTCTCATATTAAGTTTATCATATCGCGTTCAACAAGCGTTCAACAAAAGAGGCGCGCCGGAAAAGTTCTCTATATCCCACAATAAATGAACATATTATTTGCAATTATTGTACAATTTGTTATAGCCAAAGGGTATAACCGTCACAAAAATCTCCTCACGGCAGGATAGCTTCCGGACAGAACCGGAACAAAAAACCGGCCCCTTTTCTGAGGCCGGTCATTGTATTCGGTTTTAGCCCGCCCCGAAGAAGCTCAGAAGATTGAATCCTGTAGGCAGCGGGATGGTGCACATATAGATGGTGGCAAGGATCACGCCGACGATGGCAATCACCAGCACTACCGCACGGTTCGGCAGGCTCTTGAAGACACCCACGATACCGAGCAGGAACAGTACAACGGAATAGATCACGTTCACAAGGTTATAGGCATCCCCGTGAGCATTATCCTTCTTACCCTCTTCCAGAAGCTCCTGGGACTGTTTGACCAGATCGTTTGCTTCCGTAAAATACGAGTCGAACACACCTTCTACCTCAAACGGTGACGTCATGTCGGTGGTCATTTTTTGCATCGCATCCAACATGATCGTACTGCAGTTCTGTTTGATCAGCGCCTCCGTTTTGTTGACGTAGATCTGTGCTTCCTCATCGTTTCCCTTCATTCTTGCTACCGTGGCATCAAGCTGATAGTCAAGAGCGGTGTTCCAGACCATCATATCGGAAAGATAGAGCTGCATGGCTGCATTGTAAGCGGCATTTCCCTCTGAAGCCAGATTGTTGCTCCTGGTATAATTCGTTGCCTGGTTACCGCCGTGCAGTGAGCCGATCCATGTCGCCCAGGCGGTCAGGAGCGCCGTAATGCCCAGAAAAACTGCCGCCAGTATCTCTATCCTGTTGGAAGAAAGACCTCTTTTCTTTTTGCCGGCTTTCTTTTTGCCGGATCCTTCCTCTCCGTTTTCTGCAGCAGCATCCTCATTTTCGGTTTTTTCCTCTGCGGTTTCGGTCTCAGTCACTTCCTTTTCCTGAGACGCAAGCTCTTTGGTTTCCTCTGACATATTTACCTCCATTCTGTTCCGGCAGCAGGACAGCGCAGCCGGTACCAATTTTTCAATATCAGTATAGCATATTTTTCCAGGGATGACAATTCTGATATGAAAAGATGTATCCGTCCGATCATTTTTTGTCCGAAATGACGTTCGCATACAATACCGTCCCCCAGCGGTTTGTAGAAAATCACAACGCCGCCTGTTCACATACAGCCGGGAACCCTGCCCCGTCTCAGCGGCTCCCGGAAAGAAGAGCGCAGAACTGTCCGGCATGACGAAAATCTGTGATTCTTTTCTTTTTCCGTTGAAACGGAACCGAAAAAATGGTATAGTAAATGAAAACACTGTTTTGAGTGAAAGTGAGAAAAAATGGGTACCAATGATTATCAATTCAAAGTCAATCTCGGAGGCATGATCGAGCTTCTCTCGGGACATCTTTACAGCTCTCCGAATGTTTTTGTCAGAGAGCTGCTGCAGAACTGTACGGATGCGATTCACGCCAGGATCGACAGGGACAGCAGCTTCGACCCGAAGACCGCCGTGGTAGAGATCGAGGTGACGGAAAACGAGCAGATTCTTTTCCGTGATAACGGCACGGGACTGACCGAGGAAGAGATCCACCGTTTTCTTGCGGTGATCGGTCAGTCATCCAAATTCGACATTGAGAAGGGACGGGCGGAAGGCGATTATATCGGCAGGTTCGGAATCGGACTGCTTTCCTGCTTTATGGTAACGGACACGATCATCGTCCGGACCGTTTCCTACCGTACCCCGGATACAACCCTTGAATGGAGGGGGCAGTCAGACGGAACGTATACCATCACGGAGCTTCCGGACAAGCGGCCCGCCGGAACGGAGATCATCCTCCGCCGGAACGCACAGACGGCGCAGGCGGAGGCCGCCGAATATTACCACGCCGATGAAATATCGAACCTGGTTTACTATTACGGTCTGTTTTTACAGTATCCCGTCTATCTGGTCGCAGGAGCGGAAAGAACAAGGCTCAATCTGCAGATGAAGCTGGACGCAGAGAAGAATAAGTCTCTGTGTCTGAAAATGGGAAAAATGTTTCTGGGTGACGATTTTCTGGACTGCTTCAATCTGGTTTCATCCGACGGTCTGTTCAGCGGGATTGCTTATGTGCTGCCCTGTCCCGTATCGGCGGGGGCGCATCACATGCACCGGATCTATCTGAAAAATATGCTGCTCACCGAAAACGGCGACAAGCTGCTGCCGGAATGGGCGTTCTTTATCAGATGCATCATCCATACCGACAAGCTCACCCCCACCTCGTCACGAGAGGATTTTTATGAGGACGAATTACTGGAACAGGCCGGAGAGGAGATTGCACAGTGCATCGGGAACTACCTGGAATCCCTGGAGCTTCATAACGACAGCCTGCTTTATGAGATCGTCAGGATACACCATTTAGCCGTGAAATCCGTTATCGCCAGTGACGATTCCGTCTCCGACATTCTGCTGCCCTACATCGTGTTCCAGACCACCCTCGGCGAAATGACGGGCAGAGAGCTGATGGTTTTCGGTTCGGATGCCTGCTACACCACCGACGTCAATCAGTTCCGTCAGCTGGCGCCCCTGTATGCCCAGCGCTCACAGCTCCTGATCAATGCAGGCTATGTGTATGATGACAAGATCATCCGGAAAATGTCCGAAAGAAGCACGGATACCTGCATTGAGATGCTCACCGATACGGATATCGACCTGCTGCTGAATGATACGGATATGGAGGAGGAAGCAGGCGCATTTATCAAAGAAGCGGAAACGATCCTGCGCAAATATGACTGCCGCCTTTCCCTGAAGGAGTTCCTGCCGGACGATATCCCCACGCTCTACACCATCAATACCAATGCATACCATTCAAGACAGATCAAGCGTTCCAAGGAAACGGCAAATGCGGTTTTTTCCGAGATGCTGTCCTCCTTTGAGGACTCCTTCCGCTCCGGCGCAAAGGCCTGCCTGTATTTCAACACCAATAATCTCGTTGTCAGGAAGCTCATCACCTCGCCCATAACCGACAAGACAAAAGCCTGCATTGAAATACTCTATGTCAACGCTCTGCTGTCGGGTCACTTCCCCTTGCTGAACCATGAAATGAAAACACTCAACGACAATCTCTATACGCTCATGCTCTGAACGGAGCATCATTATCTCAGACAGGAGGTCAGGATCAATATGACATTCAATGACTATGAACAGGAATTTTTCAGCGGCCTTGAGAAGGGTGCTCCCCGGCGCAACGGTATCCGCAGGGCAATCGACGCCGCTCTGGAAAAGCAGGATGCCGAAGGCGCACTGATGCTCTACCACGAATTTATTGATGAGGATACCTTCAATTGCGACAATCTGCAGGCCACCCTCATTTTCCCGGAATACCTTGCGTATTTTGAAGCCCATGAAGAATTACAGGAGAAATACAAGAATGACGTGATGTGGTGCTTCAAGTGGGTGCTCGCCAACTTCTACGAATTTTATCAGATCCCCATGGAACAGATCGAAAGGATCTTTGTGCAGTATGCCGATTTCTGCAAAAAATACCATTACAGCCTGCGCACCTATTATCAATTCCTGTGTCTGTTTCTCCGGGACTTTATCGTACCGGGCGGTTCCTTCCTCGGCGTAACTGCCAGAGAAGCCTTCAGCCGTATGCTCCGTGCCGGACGTGATGACCTGAGCGACTGCAAGGCCTGCGAGCTGAACTTTGAATTCAAGTATTATCTCCTGGTGGAGGATAATCCCGAAAAAGCGCTTGAGATCATCAAGCCGGTGTTCAGCGGACAGCTGCATTGTTCTGAGGTGCCGGATGTCACCTATTCCTCCCTGGGCAGATATTATTTTGAACACGGCGATCTGAAAAACGCCCTGAAATACGCCACCAAGTCCTACCGCGTGTTCCACGGCAAGAACAACAGACATCTGGGCTCCCTGGCAGCGCCATTCTCGGTGAATTTCCGTATCATCTCTTATCACGAGCCGGGAAAGGCCGTGAAAATGATGAAGGAGCTGCTGCCGCTGATGGCCTCCAACCAGAATGCGGTGGACTGCTTTGACTTCTTCCTCGCCTCTTACGATACGCTGATGAATCTTGAAAAGGCCGGCTACCAGCACATCCATCTCAATCTGCCCTTCAAGGATGAGCCCATCTATTCAAGCCAGGGAATCTATCCCATCGGGGTTCTGAAGGACTTCATGTACGAAAAGGCAAAGTTCTATGCCGACAAGCTCGACACCCGGAACGGCAGCCGTATTTTCACCGATCAGCTGGAAAGAACATTCGATTTCGGCAGGATCACCATCAGAAGACAGACAAAACCGGACATCCCCGTTCTGGAGTATATCGACGAATATCTGGATAACGGCTCCCTGCCGCCGGATTTTTCCCTCCCGAGAAAGAAGCCGGAAAAGGGGCAGCCGGAGTTTGCAGACGGCGCTCTCGACGGCATCACCTTCTTCCACATGAGACCGGAGGAGGTACAGCTGGGAGAGCTGGAGGATCTGATCCGCCTGGCAGGCAGCGGCAAAAGCCGTCTGGCTGTCAGCAAGACCGAAAAATATCTCCAGAGCTCCCAGGTGCGTGCCCTACCGTTGGCAGACACGGTGCAGAACTTTATCATGGAACATACCGAGGAGCTCAATCCCAATGATATCTATGATTACGGTGTCGTTCTGATCGTCAGTTCAAAAAACTATGAAGCCGTCAAACTGGGTCTGATTATCATGGAGCTGTTTTCGGATTACAACGACAGGCTTCTTGAAGCCATTATGAAGCTTTCCGCCTGTGACGAATTCACGCTGTTCTGTATCTGGGCGGTCAGACGCCTTGAAAACGGAAACGATCTGATTTTCCGGATGGCGAAGCATACCTCCGGTTGGGGAAAGATCTTTGCGGTGGACAATCTCGAAGCCGATACCGATGAAATCCGGGACTGGATGCTGCATAACGGCATCCATAACAGCATTCACCCGGGCTATCTGGCAAATACCTGCTTTGATCATGCCGGCGTCCGGGAGCTGCTGAAAGGTGAGCCGGATATTCACGAAATGCAGGACATTGCATATATCCTCTATTTCCTGATCGAGGAGGGACCCTGCATCGGGATTGATGCGTATGAGGATGCGGATGAGATCATTGATTCTTTCCTTGAAAACACCGAGCGGTTCAGCGAAGAGGACGCCGACGACGAAAACTTTTTCAAGCTTGTTTCCCTGATCCGGGAATACCGTGACGAGCCGGAACAGGATGACTGAGCCGGTCTCCTGCCGGTTCAGGACAAAGAACCCCGGTATCCTTCACCCCGGTTTTCTTCACCAATTGATAATCCGTCCAAAACAACAATGCGGGGTATCCGTTCAAAGCGAATACCCCGCCATTTTTTCTTCAATTTTTTTGTTCTCTGTTTCCCTGCGGTTACCATCAGAACGCCGGCAGGATTAGTGGAATACATTTCCCGGTGAAGTTGCCTTTTAATTGACGGCCGTTATCTCTTAGCTTTGATAAACCGTATCACCGTTGATCATAATGCGATCAATTTCCCTGGTATCCAGCAGGATTCTTTCGGCAAAGAGAGTCTGATGGGGCTTCTTCTCGTAATTCATCTTATGTTGACTTACCATTTTTCCGATCACAGCACCTCCGCCGCTGCTCACACCCATATCCGCAAAATAGTACACGCTTCCATCCTTCATCACGACACGCGAAGTATCCCCGTCCAATGAATAAAAACATTCATCGTCATTGTAATTCTGATGTTCTCCTTCAATCAGGACGGAAAAGGGTGAGATCGTCATTTGCACATGACTGGTATCCGGTTTGATAAAATGAGGTGCATCCGAAGCCTGAAGACTCTTCCTGATATTGCTGTAATATCGGTAATTCATTTTAACGGTAGCTTCAAACCGGAGCGGCACCTCCTTGCTTTCAGCCTGACAGAAAATCACCTGATCCGGTGTTTCCAGGCGGATGCATTTTGTGGTATCCACATTCATTTCCGCACACCTTTGGATATACCTGTCGTGAACCTCACCGTCGAGATGATCGTCAGTCAGAATCGTCCGGATAATTTTTCGTGCGGTGAAGCACACGCTTTTCACTGTCAGCGTTCCGTCACGGGCATCCTTATCCTGATACACGTCCATTTTCACCAGCAATTTGAGCGTTTTTCTGTCCTCACTCAAAAAATAGAAGCTATCAATAGCCACATTGCCGTCGTCACAATAACCAATGTTATGACCGTACCGGTCTTTTGCTGCTGCCTGAATCCCATTGCAGGATGCTAATTCGGACATCAGCTCACCGGGTTCTTTTTCTGAACTCAAGGCCTCGTCATACTTTTCCGATCTGACTGTTGTCGTAGGATAAAGATATCCCTCATCGGTAAATGTACCGCCGTCCTTCTTTACGGCTCTGAACAAAGCATATACCTCATGTTCATCCCCCGTCACCCCCAAAAACGTCACATCCAGATTGGGATCGGTACAATTGATCTGAACATCTCCGCCGTCATAAAGCCCTGCCGCATTCATACTGCCGCCGAAAAATTCCTCAAAGACAATCTGAAGATCGCTCCCTGCCAAGATCATCGTGGAAACAATTCCCAGCACTACCGCAAGAGAAGCGGCGATGAGTGCGATATTGATCACTTTTCGGTATGGCCGTTTATGGCTGATCCGGGAAAGTATCCTTTTCGTGATGAGCTTTTGATCGACGGTCGTTTCCACACAGAAGGTATCTGCCGGAATCCCAATCAGGTCATCTTCAAAATCTGCGAATAATTCTTTGAACGTTGTTTTCATGGTGCAAATCCCCTTTCTGCTAATTTCATCTTGATTTTTTCCCTGGTACGTCTCAGCTTTGTTTTTACCGTTTCCGGATTGATCTGCATGACCTTTGCAATTTGTGCGATCGTCTGACTGTAATAATAGTAGCGGATCACAATCTCCTTCTCCGGCATATTGAGCCCGGAAATAATGTCACGAAGGGCGCTGACAATCTCCTTTTTCTCCACCTCCGAAGTAATCAGAAAATCATCCTCCATCTCAACCTCATCAATATCCAGAGCGGAATGTTTCCTGACCGAAGCAATTCTGGTCAGCGCTTTTGTTCTGGCAATACTGCAAAGATATCCTTTGAGCTTATCGTCAATGATACGGTCCGTATTGTTCCAAAGCGTCAGAAAAACCTCCACAACGGTGTCTTCCACATCCTCCTTTGAAAGACTTCCCCTTGAGATATTCTGAATGATACTGACAACGAGAGAGGTGTATGTTTCTATGATCTCTTCTAGGGCTTTCTGTTCTTTTTCTTTCAGTCTGGTGACAAGCTGACGATCCATCCATTTTTCGCCTCCCCTTTGCAAGTTCTTTTGAAGATCTTCTGTTTATATAACTATCCGGATCGGAATTATGGTTCAAATCAATCATACATTTTTTGCGTGTTTTTTAAATACCTTTTGAATTTACGGCATAGGGTATATCATGTCGGTATAGAGTGTTATCATGTAGAAAATTTCGGAAAGGAATCCGAGAACCCCCTTTTTTACCAGAAAAAGGGTTTCCCCAAAAACTGGCAGGTCAAGATCATTTTTCGTGATTAGTCGTCACGTAAGTCAATTTTGAAAAAACTTGCCTGAAAGTCCCTGCAAAACCTTGGTCAACAACGATGAGAAGATAGTGTTTATCGATTGCTGCAAGGATTATCCCTCAGCGAATTTTGGAAAGGGGTTCGGGGAAAACCT
>ONEU01000107.1 GCA_900316925.1 uncultured Eubacteriales bacterium | reverse complement strand
GCGGCATCCAGACCTGAATCATCCGTGGCATCCAGACCTGAATCATCCGTGGCATCCAAGCCTGAATCATCCGCAGCGTCAAACCCCTCATCCCCCTCTGTGCCGGGGCCGGGAGCGGTCAGCACAACAGACTATCCCAGCCTTGCGGACATTACGGGCTTTCACTACCAAAAAGGCTGGACAAACCTCTCTCCCCATGCGGTGAAGCTGACACAGCTTTCCCAGGTGATGGGCGGGTGGAAGGCCTACATGATCTGCGATCCCGAAAACACCCGCAGCTCTTCGATGGACAAGCTCTTTAACCTGCGCATTGATCTCGGACAGACAAACGTAGTGGCCATTGCCGACTGGTACTATACGTTCTTCAACGATACCGGAGAAGGCATGGATGATGATACCCCCGATTCCACCTTCAGCGGCGACTGGTCAGACGGTCAGCTTACCGCGATCGGCCCCGGCAGGATCACCCTGCGAGACTTTTATTATGATAACGGCCGTGAAACAGCGGTCGGCGAAATGATCTGGCCGGACGGCGTTACCGCTGTCATCGCCCTGGTGAGACCGTGAGAGGAGGAAACAGCATGAAATACTGTCGGTTCTGTCAATCGGAGCTGATTCCCGGAAAGATGTTCTGTCCGGAATGCGGTCAGCCCGTCCCAACGGAGGAGCCTGCGCCTCCCCCACAGCAGACACCCCCGCCGCAGCAGACTTACCAACCCCAACAGACACCTCAACCGCAGCAGACTTACCAACCCCAACAGACACCTCAACTGCAGCAGACTTACCAACCCCAACAGACACCTCAACCGCACCAGACTTATCCACCCCAACAGATACCTCAACCGCAGATCTATCCTGTGCAGCAGACCTTCCCACAACAGAATGCCGGCGCTCCGACGACTCCCCGGCACCCCGGAAAACGCTCCCTCTGGATGAACGTGCTGATCGTCTGTCTGTCCGTCGTCCTGGTAGTGGAGGGTGTCGTTGCCGGCGTGTGGCTCCCCGGATTCTTCACCGGGGGCGGCGGTTCGTCCAATATGGATCAGATGCTGGAAGAGACCATGAAGGAAGAAAACAAGCAGCTGGATCTTTCGGACTATCCCATGCCCGGGAGTCCTGAAAATATCGTCAATTCCTACACCGAGGAGGAACTCGCCGGCGCTCCGAAAACGGAGATTCCCGTCAGTCCGGAGCATCCGAAGGCCTCCGCGGGTAAATTCTCGGTGGACTTCGGCGAGTGGAACCTGGAGCAGGAGGATACGCTGATCGTCCGGGAACTGCCGGAGCATTTTGACAGCACCACCGGCTATCTCATCAACGGCTATGATTTTTCCCTTGCCTCCGGTCAGAGCGAGTTCCTCACCGAGGTGGTCGTCACGGTGCCGCGCGCCTCCCAGGACGATTACGACAGTATGTTCGTCACCAAAAACAAGGAGACCGGCAAGTATGAGTACTCCTATTTCGAGATCAGTGATGACGGCGCAAACTACCTGATCTATACCACCCATTTTTCGGAGCAGGATCAGATCACCCACAAGGCCTTTGCCGAGGCAGTCACCAATGACGTGAAGGACGGCAAGATCGACAGCGCCGCCACACTCGATTCCCTATGTGCGTTCTATTACCCCAACAATGTCTCCCCCGCCCTGCGCATGACGGCGCCTGTACACTGCAACTATAACTACCTGTGGAACGCCATTGCCTCCCGGTATACCCGCAGGCCCCCGGGGATCGACCTGCTGCCCATGATCGCCGAGCAGATCCAGAGTACGCCGAAGGATCAGCTCAAATACACCGCTCCCCTCTCCAGGCTGCTCTATACCAACGAGGGTGCCGACATCCTCAATAACGCCAATACGCTGCGGCAGGGCGCCGTCAAACAGCTGAGTATGAACACCCTGTCCCCGCAGCTCCGCAAAGCCGCCGAAGCCGCCGCAAAAACAGGCAAGCTGTCATTCTCCGCCGGACTGGGCGCCGCCTCTACCCTCATCGGCTACTACTTCACCCTTGACAAGATGGCCTATGAAGCAAAACAGGGGAAATACCCCAACCTGACCGATTGTTACCGGAAGAACTGGCTGGGTCATGTAGGAATGGCGGTGGGCGTTGTCGGCGTGGTAGCGGTACCCGGCGGAGCACTCGCCCTGACGGCAGCCGCTGCCGGTCTGGGCATCTACGCCTATTCCTACGCCTCTTCCCTGAACAGCCCAAGAGAACTGTCCAGCGTGGAGCAGATCTATCGGGATTACTATTTCTCGCCCAACGGCAGGAGCATCCGCATTTTCTATGATGAGCCGAAGCTCGCCGACAGCTATGAAAGCAACTGCGGCAGCATGAAACCGCTCATCAGCCTGTCTGACGAACAGAACAAGCGCCTGAAGGAATACCTGAACAAAAACATGGCCGCCCTCCGTGTGGGAACGGGTGTCCCCGGAGACGATCCCCGCAAGGTCCGGATACAGGACCGGGCATGGGTTGCCGTGCTGAGCGGACTGTTTCGCCTGCTCAAGGACACGCCCGAAAAGTATGAAGAGGCATTCAAGGAGTTTTACCACAACTACGCCGAAGCCTGCTGGAACATGAAAGACGCTTCTTATCTGAGCTTTGCCAGACAGGCAATGGCTGCACGCGGCTGGGACCCTGCCAGCGCCGCCCTGCTGTCCGTGACCAATCCGGATAAAGCCGAGCAGATCAAGAAGGATTATATGGATAATTTCTCCGCAGAGCTGATCGCCAAGCATTCCCCCATCATTCTGGCAAACATCATTGCCCATGTGCACAGCGCCCAGCTGGAGGCACAGCAGGTCATTGAAAAGACCCTCCTGCCCTGCCTGAACACCATGGTCGAATTCCAGGTAAAGGACACTTCCCTGCCCGATCCCAGCGATTTTTCCCAATCCGTCTATAACGCGCCGCTCCGCCGCAAGGAAGGCGTCAGCGCCGAAAGCCTGACCTACTACGGCAGACCGGATTTCAGCAAGCTGGTGGAAAACAGTATGTACTTCACCATCAAGGACGAACAGGGCAGGTCACACTATGTGGACAAGCCCATCTTCCTGCCGCGGGTCCGCAACGGTTTACGCACACGGGTCGTCAGCTATGGAGACTATTATCCGGCACACCCCAATTTCCTGCCGCACTTTTCCGACACGTCGGGCAATGTCGTGTTCCGCTGCACCTATTTCCACTATCTGATGATGGGTTCCCCCACCGCCATGAGCTTCCACGACGTCAGTGGCAACGGCAAGAATGACAAGACCGTGGATTTTGTTTTTCCCGAGGCCGATAGCGACGGCGTAATCCGCGTCACCATCGAAGCGCCTCCCCTCAAGCAGGCAAATGTGACGGAAATGAAGGTCACGGAAGACGGAACCATGAATTACGGTATCGTCGAAGAGATCGACGCCTTCCGGGAGAATCCCCTGCCTGCCAATAATACGGTGTCCATCGGCGACGACGGCAAGAGCGTGAATATCAATCTGCCCGCCGTTTCCCACAGCTTCCACTCCATCACCGACGAGAACGGGGTGTATATTGATTACACCTACACCTTCAACCGCTCCAACGTCCCGTTGACCGGCAGGATCACCCAGACCCACTACGATGTCTCCGGCCGGGTATCCTCAAGGACAGGGGTGATGCTGAAAGCTCCTGAAACCATTACCGGCTCCAATCTCGATCATTCCGTCCGCAACAGCAGTACCGTAACCAACTATGAATTGTACAACCGCAGCGACAATACCATGAGCCAATTTGTGTTCGGAGATGAAAATACGGAAGGAGACCCCCCGGACGGCGTATCCTGCTTCTACCTCCTCTACGACGAGAAGGAGCAGCTCCGACAGGTCACCATCGAGCTTCACGGGACCTGTAAGCGCCTCATTTCCAACACGACCGATCCCACCGGCATTACCACCACCGAGCAGGTCCGCACGATCATCCTCAAATCCGTTGACTGAGACCCACCCGAAAACGAACTGTCATTCCGGCAGTTCGTTTTTTTGGATGGAAATCCATTCTGAAAAGACCTTGCCTGAAAGTCCCCGCAAATTCTTCATCAACAACGATGAGAAGTGAGTGTTTACCGATTACTGCAAGTCTTATTCCGCAGCGAATTTTGGAAAGGGGTCCGGGGAAAACCTTTTT
>ONEU01000012.1 GCA_900316925.1 uncultured Eubacteriales bacterium | reverse complement strand
CGGTGGCAGACGGTATTCTGAAAGGACTTAACGAACAGACCAGTTACCTGATTTTCAACACTATTGATTCCGCTCTCCGGGTACTCCTCACCTATCTGCTTCTGCCGGTCTGGGGCATTTACGGCGTGATGGCGGTAATCATCATCAGTGAGCTTCTGAACACCCTGCTCAGTATCGGCAGGCTCATCCGTCTCACCTCCTTCCGCATTCATTTTCTGGAGGATTTCTGGCGGCCCGCAGTGTGTATTCTCCTGCCCTGTCTGCTGCTGCGGCTGCTGCATCTGCCGATCATCCTGCATCTCGTACTGGCGGCTTTCGGTTACCTGCTTCTGCTCAGGCTCTCAAAAAAAGTGCCGGGAATATCGGTATGATACGCCCGGCACTGTGTTATTTCCGGATGACGATGACCTGATCGGGCAGAAGCAGATCAGGATTCGTCAGACGGTTGAGGTTGATCAGATACACCACGCTGACGCCGTATTTCTGTGCAATCTTCCACAGGGTATCCCCGCTCCTGACTACATATTCCAGTCGTCCCTCCGCCGGAACACGGCTGTCTTGCGGAGGCAGGCGCAGAACCTGTCCCTCACGGATGACATCCGGATCGGAAATGCCGTTCAATACGGCCAGCGTACCGACTTCCGTTCCCACTCGCTCCGCTATCTTCGACAGGGTATCACCCTTCTGCACCGTGTAGCTTTCGTCACGGTTGACCGGTACATAGTTCAGCGGGATTTTGATCACCTGACCTGCTTCGATCTTGTCAGCATCCCTGATCCCGTTGAAATCCGCCAGACGCTCCACGGTGATGCCGTATGCGGCGGCAAGGGCCGCTAATGACTCGCCGGGTCGGACAATCACATCCACCGTTGACTGCCGGCGCATTTTATCCTGCATTTTAGGAATCTCCGACACCGGAATGTGCAGCACCTGTCCCTCAAAGATCCTGTCGGGATCGGTAATCCCGTTGTAGCGGGCAATCATCCCTACGGTTGTGCCGTACTGCCCGGCAATCTGATAGAGCGTGTCGCCCTTTTGAACAATATAAGTGACTGTATCCATAGTCTCCCCTCCGTTATAGGATATGCGGAGAGATTTTTTTGGTGCGGGGGTTTGTCAAATCATTCAAAGTATGGTATCATAGTATCCGGTGATAAACATGGCATTACAAAGAATTGACAAGATCCTTTCCTCGCAGAACATCGCAAGCCGCAGCGAGATCAAGGCAATGGTCAAGGCAGGCAGAATCTGTGCCGACGGCAGTACGGTGAAGCGTCCTGAGGAAAAATATGATCCGGAAACCACCCTTCTGACGCTGGACGGTCAGGAGCTGCGCTTCCGGAAGTACCTCTATATTATGATGAACAAGCCACAGGGAGTGCTCTCGGCAAGCAATGACAAATATGCCAAAACGGTCATTGACCTGCTGCCGGAGGAGCTCTACCGCCGGGACCTCTTCCCGGCTGGCCGTCTTGACAAGGACACTGAGGGCTTCCTGCTCATTACCAATGACGGTGAACTGGCGCACAAGATGCTTTCGCCGAAAAGTCATGTCTACAAGCTCTATGAAGCCACCACGGACCGGACGCTCCATGAGGAGGATGTGGCGGCATTCCGGGCAGGCATCCGCTGCGGCGACCAGACATTCCTACCTGCGGATATGAAGATCATCGCTCCCAACAAAGCTTTGGTGGAGATCTGCGAAGGAAAATTCCACCAGGTCAAAAAGATGTTTTCAGCCGTGGGTGCGGAAGTGACAGCACTGAAAAGACTGCGCATCGGCGGGGTATCATTGGACGAACATCTCCCTCCGGGAGCCTGCAGAGAACTGAAGGATCAGGAGATAATTGACATTTTAAGCCATTATCATGGTTTGTAAAAGAGAACTAACTATACAATATGTACAATTTCAACCTAACAATTTTGTCTTATGTGAATTATATATAAACAAAGGCGCAAGATTTTAGTAAAAAAAAGTATTTCATTTCAAGTAAAAATCTGTTATAGTATTAGTGTTGAATGTACTATTCAAATACGCTGTTGAAGCGAACTCAGGAGGATAATTATGGCAAGTGTATCTTTAAAGAACGTTTATAAAATCTATGACGGAAATGTTGTTGCTGTTAGTGACTTCAACCTTGAGATCGAGGACAAGGAATTTATCATTTTCGTTGGTCCTTCCGGTTGCGGTAAGTCAACAACTCTCCGTATGATTGCCGGACTTGAGGATATTT
>ONEU01000106.1 GCA_900316925.1 uncultured Eubacteriales bacterium | reverse complement strand
GGATCCTTCCAAAGTTGCGTCCTTTTTCCGTGCGGATTTCACTTCTTATGCCGCTTGATAATTCAAGATTTAATTGGGGGAACAATAACAATGACGGCCATACCGACCTGTTCGAGGAATTTACAGCGTTCCAGGCATTCCAGGAGCTGACAGGGGAAAGGGATGACTTTGACGACGATAATGACGACGATGACTTTGACGAAGACGACGACGATGATGATTGACGATGATGACAGGCTATCGTGAGGGAAAACACCACATCAATTGTTGAAATATACCCCCTATAAAATTGCCGCAGCGTGTTGTGAGAAACACCGCTGCAGCAGTTTTTTTAGTCAATGCTTTTCAGGGATTCGACCATACTGATCTTGTTCATTTTGAAGTACATGAAGAAGTTGACGAGCATGGAGAAAACAAATGTCAGGGCAAGTCCCAGGAAGTAGGCGACCCAGCTGATCTCCTTCGGGAACATGACGTTATCCATCTGGATGGATTCCACGATGAAGCCGGAAAGGAGATTGCCCAGGAGCAGTCCCGCCAGAGAACCGACTATGGTGAGGACGATGTTCTCACGATAGATGAAGCTGGCGGTTTCCATGCTGTAGAAGCCCAGCACCCGGATGGTGGCGATCTCTCTGACACGCTCGGCAATGTTGATATTGGTGAGGTTATAGAGAACCACAAATGCCAGCAGTCCCGCACAGAATACCATGACGAAGATCACGACGTTCAGGGAATCCAGCATATCTATCATGGTGTTGATCTGGTCGTTGATGGAGGAAACGGTCAGGATATCGTCATTTTTCAGATAATCGGCGGAAATCTGGCTCTCCGCATCCCGGTAGTTTTCGGCAGTATGGGTGATGATAACGGAATACAGAGGCTCCTTGCCCATGAGCTTTTCATAGAAGGTGGGAGTCATGTAGATAAAGTTGCCGGCGTAGGCTTCTGTCAGCGCATCCACACGGCATTTATAGGGGATATCGTTAACGGTCATGGTGATCGTGTCGCCGGGGGAGATATTCAGCACATTTCCCAGGCGTTCGTTGATGATTACGCCGTCATCCGTCAGGCTGAGGGACTGATGGGTCACTCTGTCCCGCAGGACGAACATACTTCCGAAGTCCTCCTGGTTCTCGCCGACAAAGATTCTTCCCGAGACGGCCTCGGCACGGCTGGGAGAGGTGCAGTAGCCCCACTCAATCAAGGCAAGAGCGGCATGGTCAAAACGCTTGTCAGCGTGGAACTGTGACATCAGGTACTGTTTTTTCTCTGCCGTTTCCGCTTTGGAGAGGGCATAGACCTGGTCGTAAGCGGAGACCTCCTTGAACTGCTTGTCGGCAATGCCGGTGATGGAATCCTTCAGACCAAAGGCCGCCACGATCAGCGCCGTACAGCCGGCCACACCGATGACGGTCATCAGGAAACGGGCTTTATAGCGGAACAGATTCCTGGAGGTAACCTTCGAGAGAAAGTTCATGTGGTTCCAGATGGGGGAGATCCACTCCAGAAGGATCCGTTTGCCGGGCTTTGGAGCCTTTGGACGCATCAGGATGGCAGGAACGAGCCTGAGATCCCGATAGCAGGCCAGGAGCGAAACGGCACAAATGCAGATAAGCCCCACGATGGAGGAGATCAGCATACTGCTCCAGGAAACCACAAGGATGGTAGGCGGCAGGGAGTACATAATACCGTAGGTAGAGACGATGATATACGGCAGTGTCAGTACACCGATCAGCGAACCGACAATGCTTCCGGACAGCGCCGCTGCCCCGGCATAGACCAGGAATTTTGCGGCAATGTCCCCGACGGAATAACCGAGAGCCTTGAGGGTACCCATCTCGGTCCGGCGTTCCTCGACCATCCTGGTCATGGTAGTCAGACAGACCAGTCCGGCCACTAACAGGAAGAAGATGGGGAAGACATTACAAATGCTGTCCACACGGTCGGCATCCTCCACCAGACCGGAATAACCCGGATTGTCTTCACGGGTGTTGACGATCCATTTGGCGTCTTCCAGGGTGCTGATGCTGTCCTGGGCGTCACGCAGCTTATCCTCCGCCTCGCCTAATTTGGTGCGGGCTTCATAACGTCCCTTTTCAAGGGATCTCCGACCGTCTTTCAGCTGCTGCAGACCCTCCTGCTGCTGACGTTCCAGCTCGGTTTTTCCCGCTGTGAGCTGAAGCGCGCCCTCCGTGAGCTTCGACTGTGCGGACTGCAGCTCCAGCATCCCGTTATTCATGGCGGTTTCGTATTCCAGTTTGCCCACAGCAAGCTGACTTTCGGCAGCATCGAGCTTCGCCCTGGCTTCGGCTAACTGCTTCGCACCCTCGGCTTTTTTGGTTTCAAACTCGTTTTGAGCGGCGCTGAGCTTGTTCTTGGCCTGCAGGAGCTGCTTTTCACCGTTTTCCAGCTGATCCATCCCGTCATCGTACTGACGTTTGAGGTCATCCAGCTGGTTGCTGTATTCTTTGAGCTGCTGTTCAAGAGCGTTGATCTCCCGCTGCAGCACTACGCTGATGACCGGCCGGCTTTTCATTTCCGCCAGACGACCCTCGGCAGTGATGATAGCGCTTTCGCATACTTCGATCGCCGTTTTCAGCAGGGAGAGCTTATTCTCTGCCTGGGGCTTGGTGGAGGTGTAGAAGATATGATACTGGGTGTCAAATTCCTTCTGCGCGGCATCAAGCTGTATCTGGGCGGCCTGTATCTTGCTGTCGTATTCCTGCTTGCCGCTGTTATACTGTGCCAGACCGTCGCTGTACTGCTGCTGTGCATCTACCAGCTTTTGCTTGCCGGATTCAATGCCCTCCTGGTATTCCTTCTTTCCCTCTTCGAGCTTCGTTCTGCCCTCTTCAAGTTCTTTCTGGGCGTCTTCGAGCTTCTTTCTGCCTTCGGTGATCTTCTCGTCATACTGAGCCTGACCGTCAATCAGATCCAGACTGCCCTTTTTTAGTTCATCGAGGGCTTCCTGCTTTTTATCGTCAAATTCCTTCTGCGCATCCGCCAGCTTCTTTCTGGCATCAGTCAGCGTGGTTTCGTTGAAGCGCCGGATACAGGTTTCCGACAGACCGGAATACTCGTCCTTCTCGTTCTCGACCATTTTTTTGTACTCGTCCGAGAAATCGGAATAACCGCTTGAAGAGGCCTTTGTACGGACATAGACGCTGGTATAGCGTTCATAGGCGAAGCCGTCAGAGGGGATCATCACATAGTAGGAGATCGAACCTTCACCGACGGTGGTATTGCCGCGGAGATAGGTCAGATACATCGGGGATTCCACCAGACCGACGATCTTGAAATCCAGCTGCTTCACCATGGAGAGAGCGTCGGTTTCGCCGACAGTCGGCTTAAAGGAGATGGTATCGCCGATATGGAAGCCGGAGAAGGGGAGATAATATTTTTCGATGACACATTCACCGGGTTTATCAGGCATTCGTCCTTCTTTAAGGAGTGGTTCGTTGAGGGGGTGTTCATTGGTCTCGGTTTTTTCGGGAACGGAGATGACACGAACCACGGCCTCTTTGCCGTTCTGTGGAGTCAGGAGATCGGCGATATAGCCGGGCATGACCTCATCGGCACTTTTGAGAGCGGCAATATCCCGGACATCCTCATCGTCAAATCCGACAGTAGAGATGAGGTTGATGTCGGTGAGGTACTGAGACTGGAGATACTGCCGAGCCGTTTCGATCATACTGGGGCTTGAGGATTTCAAGCCGGTAAAGAAGCCGACACTGATACCGATGATCGCAAAAATAGAGAAAAAGCGGGATTTTGTGCGTGTAATCTCACGCCAGATATTTTTTCGTAAAGAGCGCTTTGATGGTTTGTTTTTCAAAGGACTGCTTCACCACCAATCAATCAAGAATTACATAGCCATCTATCCGACCCGTGTTACCAACGACTGATTGAACTTTTATCGTCCGACATCCAATCTCGTTTACAACTGAAATAAAGCAGGCACGGGTACTTGAATAGAAAGCGAAACCTGAAATAACTCAAAAATCAGCCAGCAAGCGCCCCGTCAAGGGGCGTGGCGGCGCCGGCAAGCTGCCGGTCCCAATTTACCAACGACTGATTGAACTTTTATCGTCCGACATCTATCCTCGTTTACAACTGAAATAAAGTAGGCACGGGTACTTGAATAGAAAGCGGAACCTGAAATAACTCAAAAATCAGCCGGCAAGCGCCCCGTCAAGGGGCGTGGCGGCGGATGTAGAAAAATCACAGCCTCGCTGTGCCGTGCCGGATGTTAGCGACACTGCACCCTCCGGCTTAAACGAACAGAGTGAGCGTAAGCGAACGACAGCGTGACTACACAGCGGCGGGGCGCCGCTACCATTCGATTTGTTCGATGGGGAGGGGGGAGGGGTTGATGACGTTGCTGATGACCTTGCCGCTGCGCATACTGATGACACGGTTGGCCATGGGAGTGATGGCAGAGTTGTGTGTGATGAGAACGACCGTCATGCCGTCCTCTTTGCATTTGGTCTGGAGGAGCTTGAGAATGGTCTTGCCGGTGTTGTAGTCAAGAGCACCGGTGGGCTCATCACAAAGAAGCAGCTTGGGCTTCTTGGCAAGGGCACGGGCAATCGAAACACGCTGCTGCTCACCGCCGGAAAGCTGGGAAGGGAAGTTGTATTTACGCTCGGAAAGCCCCACGCTCTCAAGAGCGGTGTCGGCATCGAGAGAGTTGCGGCAGATCTGAGTGGCAAGCTCAACGTTTTCTTTGGCAGTCAGGTTGGGGATCAGGTTGTAGAACTGGAAGACAAAGCCGATGTCGTACCGCCGGTAGGAGGCAAGGTCGTGCTTGTTGAGATGGCTGATGTCCTTGCCGCCCACAATGATCCTGCCTTCGTCACAGCTGTCAATGCCGCCCAGGATATTGAGTACCGTCGTCTTTCCGGCACCGGATAAGCCCACCACAACGGCAAACTCACCCTCGTCGATGGAGAAGCTGACACCGTCTGCGGCGGTGATGGTCACTTCGCCCATCTTGTATCGCTTGTATACGTTTTCAAATTTGACAAATTCCTTTTGCATGGTCGGTTCCTCTTTCTGATGCGGTCATACGTCGGGCAAACCTTCGTAGAATCGGACGGCTCCGTCAAGCTCCTCTTCGGTGGGGTGTCCCTTGGCAGTACCGCCAAACAGCTTTGTGGGACCAAAGGTGTTGAACCCCAGACAGGAATAGCTTCCCAGGACGGTGCAGCCGCTCTTCCGGGAAAGCTGCCGGCGTACCGAATTTTCGTATCTGTCTTTCGGTCCTGCGGAGGTGCTGATAAGAAAAACAGGCTTGTTGTCGGGGAGCTTCTCCTTGATGAATTGCAGGAGGGGCTTGGCAAAGCTGCCGGCGTAGATGCCCGACGCAATGCCAATCCTGTCAAAGTCCTGCAGGTCTGCCTGCGGCTGTTCGGTGACGCTGATGAGCGTGACAGGATGGACGGCAGCAATGGCGTCCAACAGCTTTTTGGTGTTGCCGTGGTGCATGGAGTAGTAGATGATCGCAGTTTTCATGGTATTCCTCGTTTCACTTGAAAAATCAGCCCAAGGTGTTCTCAGACAGCCAGTCCGTTACGGCGGCCGCAACCTCCCGGAGCGCCCCCGCGTCAAAGGGGGAACGCAGTCCGGCGGTCTCAACCAGCTCGTTGAAGGTCTGCTTTCCGGCCTGCTTCACCAGCCGGAGATACCGTTCCCAGGCCTGTGCGTGATCCTTCTGCATGATGACCCAGAATTCCAGCGCGACCGCCTGCGCAAGACAGTAGTCGATATAATAAAACGGATTCTCATAGATATGGAGCTGCCGCTGCCAGCCCTTTCCTTCGCCGTAGAAGGGTGAGCCGTCCAGGTCCATCCAGGGCATATAGACTGCGGAGAGCTTCTTCCAGAGCTCGTGACGCTGTGAGGGCGACAGCTCCGGCTGCTCATAGACAAGGTGCTGAAAATGATCGACCATCGTTCCGTAGGGAATAAAGGTGATGGCGCTGAAAAGATGATTGTAGCGGAACTTTTTCGCGTCGGTGCCGAAGAAGGCGTCGCTCTTCCGCCAACCGAAAAACTCCATGGTCATGGAGTGAATCTCGCAGGCCTCCAGGGTGGGACTCTGGTTATCGGAGGGAACGATCTCCCTTGCCATGTAGTAGGCAAAGGCATGACCGGCTTCGTGTGTGATGACCTCCACGTCATCGGCCGTACCGTTGAAATTCGCAAAAATAAAGGGAACCTGATAATCGGCAAGCTGAGTGCAGTAGCCGCCGCCGGCCTTCCCCTTTTTACTGAGAACATCCAGCAGTTCATCCTGCAGCATGGTGTCAATGAAGGTGCCGCTCTCCTCGGAAAGCTCGTGATACAGTTCCCTGCCCACAGCCAGGATATCCTCCGGGGTTCCCTGGGGCTTCGGATTGCCGTCACGGAAGTGCAGAGCGGCGTCGGCAAAGCTCAGGGGATAGGGAAGCCCGGTGCGCTTTGCCTGCTCACGATAGAGCCTGTCGGCGATCGGTACGATATACTGCACCACCGCCTCCCGGAACTGCGCCACATCATCGGCGGAATAGCAGTTGCGGTTCATCTGCAGGTAGCCAAGCCTGATAAAATTGTCATAGCCCAGCTTGCGGGCTTTCCGGTCCCGCAGCGCTACCAGTTTATCAAACAGTTCATCAAGCTCCTGACCGTGTTCCTTGTAGAAGCCGGCTTCGGCTCTCCAGGCACTCCGGCGCAGCTCGTTATCCGATGACTGCTTATACGGCTGCAGCTGTGAGAGGGTCTTTTTCCCGCCGTCAAAGTCGATCTGTGCAGAGGCGATGAGCTTCTGGTACTCGGTTTCAAGACGGTTTGTCTCCTGTGTCTCGGGAATGATCTCGGGAGAAAACGCCCGGAGGAAGATTTCTCCGTTGCGGAACAGCAAAGAACCGTACTTTTGTTCCAATCCGGGACGATAGGGGCTTTCCACCAGCAGGCGGACAAAGGACTGCTGCAGTTCCGTAAAGACGGGAGAGCATTCGTCGATGAAATCCACCTCGGCGGCATAGAAGGGGTCATTCGTGTCGATGGAATGACGGATGTAGGCAAGGCTCATCATGGTGTCGAAATGCGCGGAGAAGCGGTCCCATGCAAGGAATGCTTCCTCGGCCTCCCGGAAACCGGCAGCACCGGCAAAGCGGCGTTTCAGTTCGTCAGCTTCAGCTTTGACCTGTTCGATTCCGGGACGTTCATACGGCATTTCAGAAAACTTCATATTCTTTCCCCTTTCATAAACAGATAACACAATTGTACCATATTTTCCACGCAAAATCAAGCCAATCCCGGGGAATATC
>ONEU01000105.1 GCA_900316925.1 uncultured Eubacteriales bacterium | reverse complement strand
CGCCAAAAAAGCGGCGGAGGGCAGAGAAGAGGCTTATGTTGCCTTTGATATGGGACCGACCGGCCGTCTTCTGGAGCCGCTGGGTGATCTGTCCTTTGAAGAAGCCGTGTCCATTTATGCAGATAACGTCCGGATTGCGGCTGCCTGCGGGGTGGACCTTGTTCTGATAGAAACCATGAACGACAGTCTGGAAACCAAGGCTGCCGTCCTCGCTGTGAAAGAAAACAGTGACCTGCCTGTTTTTGTTACCAATGTTTATGACGCCGGCGGCAAGCTGATGACAGGTGCTGACCCGGCTGCGATGATCGCTATGCTGGAGGGACTCCATGTGGATGCTCTCGGGATGAACTGCTCTCTCGGGCCGGATATCATGCTGCAGATCATCGGAGAGTTTGAAAAATATGCCTCTGTTCCTGTCATCGTCAATCCGAATGCCGGTCTGCCTGAGGTGGTGGACGGGGAAACGGTCTTTAACATCAATGCCGAGGATTTTTCCGACTATATGCGGCAGCTTGCAGAGCACGGCGCGCTGATTCTTGGCGGCTGCTGCGGAACGAATCCCGATTATATTGCCCGTACCATCGAAAAAACCAAGGATCTCCCGTTCTGCTGCCCGACCGAGAAGGAGTATACCATGGCTTCATCGTACACCCATGCGGTGATTATCGGTGATGACCCGATCCTGATCGGCGAGAGGATCAACCCGACGGGAAAACCGAAGCTCAAGGAAGCATTGCGTACCGGCAATCTGAGCTATATACTACATGAAGCCATTCGACAGACGGAAGCCGGTGCGCATATTCTGGATGTCAATGTGGGACTGCCGGAAATCGACGAGACTGCCATGATGATTACCTGTGTCAAAGAGATACAGGCTGTTACCGATACGCCCCTGCAGCTGGATTCGACCAATTTCAGTACGCTGGAAGCGGCCATGCGCTGCTATAACGGCAAGCCCCTTGTCAATTCTGTCAACGGTACGGAAGAGAGCATGAGTCATGTGCTGCCGCTGGTGCAGAAATACGGTGGCGGGTTGATTGCGCTGACGATTGATGAACACGGTATTCCCGATCGTGCTGCCGACAGAGCTGCGATCGCCCGTAAGATCGTGGAACGGGCTGCCGCCTACGGCATCCGGAAGAAGGATATCATTGTTGATCCGCTGGCACTCACCGTATCCTCCAATCCTGAGAGTGCCGTGGTGACGCTGGAGGCCGTCCGCCTGATCAGACAGTTAGGGGTGAAGACCAGTCTGGGGATTTCCAATATCTCCTTCGGACTGCCGCAGCGTGAGCTGATTACCGCCACGTTTTATGCCAATGCGCTGCACAGCGGACTGAACTGCGCGATTATGAACCCGTTTTCTGAGGTGATGATGAACACCTATTACACATACAGAGCTCTGAACTGTCTGGATAAGGGCTGTGTGGATTATATCGAATATGCCTCCTCAAAGCTGTCACAGGCGAAGGCAGAGACCAAAACAGAGTCCCGTGATGACCTGCACACTTGTATTGTTAAGGGACTCAAGGAAGGGGCAGAGGCACACGCCGCCGAACTGCTGCAGCATACCCCTCCTCTCGAGGTAATCAATCAGCATATCATTCCGGCTCTGAATGAGATCGGTACGGCATTTGAGCAGAAGAAGGCCTATCTGCCGCAGCTTCTGATGAGTGCCGAAGCAGCCTCCGCCGCCTTTGAAGAGGTCAAGAAGCTGATTCCCACCGATCAGACGGATAGCCGTAAGTCGATCATTCTTGCCACGGTCAAGGGCGATATCCATGATATCGGCAAGAATATTGTCAAGGTACTGATGGAGAGCTATGGCTTTACCGTCTATGACCTTGGACGGGACGTCCCGCCCGAGACCATTCTGGCGGCCGCACAGGAGCATGAGTGCAAGCTGGTAGGGCTGAGTGCACTGATGACGACGACCGTTCCGGCAATGGCGGATACCATCAGGCTGCTCAAAGAGACAGACAGCTCCTATACCACCCTGGTGGGCGGAGCGGTGCTCAACCAGGAATATGCCGATATGATCGGGGCCGATTTCTACGGAGCCGATGCGATGGACAGCGTGCGGTTCGCCGAACGGTACTACGAGACGGCTGAGGTATAAAGCACGGGTCATTTTCATAAGCATTATCAATTCACAGAATGGGAGCTTATGAAAATGAAAAGGATCGTGTTTGCTCATCCGCTAAAAAAGCAGATGTTTTTCGGACTTCGCCGCAATAAGCTGCTGTTCTTTCTGGGCTTGCTGCTGTTCGCGGGGATCGTGTTTGGTGCAGTGAGCAGCAGAACGGCCGATGCATTGCTGATGAAGCGGTTGGATTTTATTTTTCAGACAAATTTTGACCTCCGCACGGAACAGGGATGGTTCGCTGCTTTTGTGTCCTCCTTTGCGTCCTCGGTGATCTTCCTGCTGCTGCTGTTATTGTTGGGGTTGTCCTTATGGGGAGGCGTGCTGACGGCCGCTGTCCCATTTTTCAAGGGGTACGGCTACGGATTGTCTGTGGGCTATCTCTATGCCGCCTATGGGCTCAAAGGGATTTTCTACAATATCCTGGTCATTCTGCCGGGGATGTTCCTGTCAGCCCTGGTGCTGACGGCATCGGCGGTACTCTCCTGGAAAAATGCTTTCCGGCTGTGCGCATCGTTTTTGCGGATCTCAGCCGGGAGTGATGTCCACGGACAAATGCGGGATTACCTCACCGCCATGCTCCGTTGTCTGGTGGTTTGTGCACTGGCTGCCGTCCTCGATATGCTGTGTGCCTTGTGCTTTTCTTGGATTTTTCAATTCTGATAGGGATGTGTTTCAAATGTCTTATACAGGAGAACGTAAATATAATCTGACGGATTTCTTCGGGAACTATTTCGGGAATTTCGGCAGGCTGCTGGTGGCGAATCTGCTGTTCTGCCTGCCGCTGGCAGTATTCGTCGGGGGGCTTATGCTGGTCGCACAGCTTGCTTCCGGCGTGAGTATCTTTCTGGTCTTTATGCTGATTCCGCTGATGTCGCCGTTCTTTGCGGGGCTTACCAATGTCTGCCGCAAGCTGACCGCCACCAGATCCGTCAGACCTGTCAAAGACTTTTTCTCAGGCCTGAAATCAAACTGGCTGTTCTTTTTGGTCAATTCCATTTTAGTATATATTTTCACCGTGAGTATCTGGGCCTCTGTGCAGCTTTTCCGGGGAATGGGAATGAGTATGGAGATCATCGCCTTCATCATCACCATTGTCCTGACGGCAATCCTCTTCATCTGTGTTGAGTTGTCTGCCGTCGTCATGGCGGTGTCTGTTGATCTGAAGTTCACAGAGATCATCAAAAACTCCTTTATCCTGGTACTCAAAGGCTTTACCAATCATCTGAAAACGCTGTTTTCTCTGTTTTTTGCCGTCACGCTTGTTTATTCTCTGGTGGTGCTCATCCGGGAGCCGATTACCCTGTCGGTCATCCTCGGACTTTTCACCCTGACGGTTCTTCCCACCCTGATGATGTATATCATCGTCTATAACTCCTATCAGACCGTTGAGCGGCTGGTCATCAAGCCCTATGAACAGCAGAAGAAGGATGAGCCTGTCAGACAGCTGGACCTCCGGCAGGATGAATCCCTCACGATAGAGGACCTTGAACCGCTGGCGAAGGGCGATCCGGAGGAATATGTTTTTCTCAACGGCAAGACCATCAAGCGTAAGACGGTACTGCGGATGATCGAAGTGCGGAAAAACAATGTCAAAAACCGTGAGCTTACGGACGTCTGAATTGTCAATAAGTGAGAAAAGCGGGAAAGACATTGACAACTTTTTAACAAACTATTATAATAGTAGTATAAAATCAGCGAAGAAAGGGTTTGTCAGACCCTGAGAGATAATCATTATTCAAAAACGGAGGATGAGAATTATGGCTATTACGGAAAAAGAAGTCGAGACCCTGGCACCTGACGGTCTTGTAGATGATCTTGAAAGCTTCCAGAAAATGATGGGACGTGTCAGAGAGGCACAGCGCACGTTCTCGACCTATTCACAGGAGCAGGTAGACAAGATCTTCAAGGCAGCGGCAATCGCCGCCAACCGTGCAAGGATCCCGCTTGCAAAAATGGCTGTGGAAGAGACCGGCATGGGCGTAGTGGAGGATAAGGTTATCAAGAACCATTATGCTTCCGAGTATATCTATAACACCTACAAGGCTGTAAAGACCTGCGGTGTGATTGATTACGATCCTGCCTTCGGAATCCGGAAGGTGGCAGAGCCGATCGGCCTGATCGGTGCGGTGATTCCCACCACGAACCCCACCTCTACGGCAATCTTCAAAGCATTGATCTGTCTGAAAACAAGAAACGGCATCATCATCAGTCCCCATCCCCGTGCCAAAAAGAGCACCATTGCGGCGGCGAAAATCGTACTGGAGGCTGCTGTGGCTGCCGGTGCTCCGGAGAATATCATCGGCTGGATCGATGTGCCTTCCCTTGAGCTCACCAATGAGCTGATGAAGAATTCCGATACCATCCTTGCCACCGGCGGTCCCGGCATGGTGAAATCCGCTTATTCCTCCGGTAAACCGGCTCTGGGTGTCGGCGCCGGCAATACTCCCGTCATTATTGACAGTACCGCCGATATTCTGGTGGCTGTCAACTCCATCATTCACTCCAAAACCTTCGATAACGGCATGATCTGTGCTTCTGAACAGAGTGTGACTGTGCTTGCGGATATTTATGATGCCGTGAAGGCTGAATTTGCCGCAAGGGGCTGCTACTTCCTCCAGGGCGAGGAGATCGACAAGGTGAGAAAGACCATCCTGATCAACGGCGCACTCAACGCGAAGATCGTGGGTCAGTCTGCCTATAAGATCGCTCAGCTTGCCGGAGTGGAAGTTCCTGAAACCACCAAGATTCTGATCGGTGAGGTAGAGTCTGTGGATATCAGCGAGGAATTTGCTCACGAGAAGCTGTCTCCGGTACTGGCCATGTATAAAGCACAGACCTTTGACGAGGCTCTTGCCAAGGCTGCCCAGCTGGTTGCGGACGGCGGTTACGGTCATACCTCTTCACTTTTCATCCATCCGTCCCAGACCGAGAAGATCGAAAAACACTTCCATGCCATGAAAACCTGCCGTATCCTCATCAATACTCCCTCTTCACAGGGCGGTATCGGTGATCTCTATAACTTCGCACTCACACCGTCACTCACCCTCGGCTGCGGTTCCTGGGGCGGTAACTCCGTTTCCGAGAACGTCGGCGTCAAGCATCTGCTCAATATCAAGAATGTTGCCGAGAGGAGAGAGAATATGCTGTGGTTCAGAGCACCTGAAAAGGTTTACTTCAAAAAGGGCTGTATGCCCATTGCTCTTGATGAGCTGGGAACGATCATGCACAAGAAGAAGGCTTTCATTGTGACAGACTCCTTCCTGTATCAGAACGGTTATGTCAAGCCCATTGAGCAAAAGCTGGATGAGCTGGGGATTCAGCACACCTGCTTCTACAATGTTCAGCCCGATCCCACCCTTGCATCCGCCAAGGAAGGTGCCGCTGCCATGAGTCTGTTCGGCCCTGATGTTATTATTGCCCTGGGCGGCGGTTCCGCTATGGACGCCGGCAAGATCATGTGGGTGCTGTATGAACATCCCGAAGCCGACTTCATGGATATGGCCATGAACTTCATGGATATCCGCAAGAGGATCTATACCTTCCCGCACATGGGAGACAAGGCATATTTCGTTGCGATCCCGACTTCTTCCGGAACCGGTTCCGAAGTTACTCCCTTTGCTGTCATCACCGATGAGACCACCAATGTCAAATATCCGCTGGCAGACTATGAGCTGCTGCCGAAGATGGCAATTATTGATGCCGACAACATGATGAATCAGCCCAAGGGACTGACCAGCGCCTCCGGTATTGACGCTCTGGTACACTCATTGGAGGCTTATGCATCCATCATGGCAACAGAGTATACAGACGGTCTGGCACTCAAGGCAATGAAAAATATTTTTGATTATCTGCCCTCCGCTTATCAGAACGGCGCAAATGATCCGATTGCCCGTGAGAAGATGGCAACCGCATCCACGCTGGCCGGTATGGCGTTCGCCAATGCATTCCTCGGTGTTTGTCATTCCATGGCACATAAGCTCGGCGCCTATCATCATATTCCGCACGGTGTCGCCAATGCCCTGCTCATCACGGATGTGATGAGATACAATGCAGAGCCCGTTCCGCCGAAGATGGGAACCTTCTCTCAGTATCCCTATCCGCACACCCTGGAAAGATACTGTGAGTGTGCCCATTTCCTGGGGATCAACGGAGCGGACGACAAGGATACCCTGGAGAAGTTCATTGAAAAGATCGAAGAGCTCAAGACCACCTGCGGGATCCGCAAGACCATTGCAGATTACGGCGTCACAGAGGAAGCATTCCTTGCATCCCTCGACGACATGGTGGAGAAGGCCTTTGACGACCAGTGTACAGGTGCGAACCCCAGATATCCGCTGATGTCTGAGATCAAGGCTATGTACCTGAAAGCATACTACGGTAAATAATCATATCAGAAAGAGAGCACTGTACGCGCTGCAGTGCTCTTTTGATTGGAGACAGAAATGAGTGAATATCGTTGTACGCTCTGCCCGCGCAATTGCGGAGCGGTCAGAGAAGAAACAGCCGGCAGAGGCTTCTGCAGAGCCGGCACCCTGCCGAAAATTGCCAGAGTAGCCCCGCATGCTTGGGAAGAACCCTGTATCAGCGGCACAAAAGGGTCGGGAACGATCTTTTTTTCCGGCTGTGTGCTGTCCTGCGTATTCTGCCAGAATCACGAAATCAGTACCGGCGGTCACGGAAAGACCGTCACCGTGGAGGAACTGATCGCATACATCCGGCGGCTGGAAGCACAGGGCGTTCATAACATCAACCTGGTGAGTCCCACGCCTTACACGGAGAGCGTAATCGACTGTCTGAACCGGTACCGCCCGTCCGTTCCTGTGGTGTACAATACCGGCGGTTATGAGAAAGTTTCCACGCTGCGCAGACTGGAGGGACTTATCGACATTTACCTGCCCGATCTGAAATACGTCAGCAGCGAACTGTCCGCCCGATACTCCGGCGCACCGGATTACTTCGATGCCGCTCTTCCTGCCATTCGTGAAATGGTACGGCAGACAGGAAAACCCCGGTTTGACGAAAACGGGATGCTGCTGCGCGGAACGATCGTGCGTCATCTGGTGCTGCCGCAGCATACGAAAAACTCCATGCAGGTGTTGGAGGTTCTCAAAGAAGAATTTGACGATCAGATACTTGTCAGTCTGATGGGGCAGTATGTGCCCATGGCCAGGGCAGCCGATTTTCCGGAGATCAACCGCCGGATTACTGCCCGTGAGTATCGGAAGGTGCTTGCCTATATGGAAGACCTGGAACTGGAGGGCTTTGCACAGGAGTTGTCCTCCGCCACAAAAGACTTTGTTCCTGACTTTGATCTGTCTGCGCTGGAGCTGTCATAAGAGAATGACATTATTCCTGACGTTGCTCTGATGACTCCTCCTCGGTGAGTTCTTCCGGTTCTTCCAATTCCAGAACGGTTCTCTGGCAGACATCTTCCTCGATTTCATAGTTTGTCCGGAGCGTGTAGCCGTCCGTCCCTTTGGTTACCTTCGTGTTTTTTTGAAGGATACGGCTTTCGGATGCTTCGGAAAGCATGAACACTTCATATAACGATAATCTGTTTTGCAGGATCCTTTCCGCCTGTTGCTGTCCTACGGTAACAGGCGTTTTTGTATATTCCCTGTAAATCCGGGTACGGCAGTAAACAGGGATGGTGTTGCCCAGCAGTGTTAACTGGCGGCTGACAAGCCGGCTGTCATACAAGCCCTCCGGAGTGCTCTGCAGCGAGAGGGGAAAGGCTGCCCCGCAAAAAACAAGCTCACTTTTTTCAACGGTCTTACCGGTAGGCTGGTAGCGGATGACGGTATCCGGGATACTCAATCGCACGCTGCGGGACGTTTTTGCCAGTATCTGTGCATCACTGTCCACAATCATGGTCGTCCCGTCATTGTATTCCATGACGGCGCTGACCAAGAGCTGGTTCTTACGGATGCCTTCGCCTGCTTTTACCATGGCGGTTCCGTTGCGTACCTTCACGGAGGTGACCGTGCCGTCGGCAGATGAGATCAGATTGCTGACCCGGGATTCGTCCTTTCTGACAAGATTCTTTGCCAGGTTCGGCGAGACCCTGATCTCCGCATTGGTTCCCGTGAGGTTAATGGTCATCCAGCTGATCCGGTTGTCCAGGATCGCAGTGCGGTTAATCAGGTAGTCGATATCCAGATCGCTGATGCGTGCGCCCTCAGCAAATCCCTGTTCCCGAAGGAGCTGACGAAGCTCATATTCGTTAATCATATCCGGCAGATCTATATGGATGCTCCACACAAAGCACGACATTACACGGCAGAACACGGCAAATATCAACGCTCCCACCAGTAGGCCGCAGCGGTGGCGGTATTGACGGAACAGGTGGGGAAGCCCATGACCGCGGATGATATGTAGCCGGTTCTGGGTCCTGGCGGCCGTCTGCTGAAGCTCCGGCAGATCTACGGTGCGGGCACAGCCGGTGATCTCCTGTTCCTTGCCGTGGAGCTTCCAGAGGTTGAGTCCACGCCTGGCGGCAAGATTCAGGAACCGTTCAGGGAATTTTCCCTCCACCCGGAAGGCAGTATAGCCGAACATCCACCGCATCCATCTGACAATCATTGTCTCACCTCACATCAGGTATTCAATCGACGTAATGAACCCGCGAATGACCACATCACATTCGCTGATACATAAGATATGCAGTCCCCGTCCGGAAAATGCCACGATATACTTTCCGGCGTTGAGCTTGATCGAAGTCTCGGTGTATTCGAGCACACCGCGGTTGCCCTCCACGATCACCTCACGGTTGCCGCTGATGTCCAGATGGATGGCACCCAGATTGGCAGCCAGTACCGAGGACGGCTTTTCCTGTCGCTTCCGTTTCATCACACTCACCCCTTTTCATTCTATGCTTGCCCGTTTTTTTTCATCACCTGCCGCATACAATTGGAGGGGTGATGATATGGAAAAAAGTGTCTGGATGAAGATCCGCCTGTTCTGTCTCACGGCGGCTGTTGTTTCATTGATGGCGGCGGTGCTGGTGTATGCCGGAACGTCCTCAGAAGGGATCCTCAAGGGACTGGAAACTGTCTCACGGCTGCTGATTCCCTCGCTGTTTCCGATGATGGTGCTGTCTTCGCTGCTGATCCGCTCCGGTTTGTCGGATGTCTGCGGGAGGCTGCTTGCTCCGGTGACAAGATGGCTGTTCCGGCTGCCGGGAGAAGCCTCCTCCGCTATTCTGCTTAGTTTTATCGGAGGTTTTCCCATCGGCGCCAAGTGCGTCAGGCTGCTGTATGAACAGCGGAAGCTGACGGATGCGCAGGCAGAGCAGATGATGCTGTTCTGTATCTGTTCAGGACCGGCTTTTCTGATCACGGGAGTCGGCACGCTGCTGCTGGGAAATCCTGCTGCGGGTGTGATTCTTTACCTCTCACAGATCATTTCGGGCTTATGTCTGGGATTTGTTGCCGGGAGAATATCCGAGAGAAACGCTCCTGCCACAGGGGAAGAACGTCCTGCTGCCCTTGCCCGCACAAGCCTGTCCGATGCTTTTCTGTTGTCGTGTTCGGACGGTGCTGCTGCGCTGATACAACTGACGGCTCTGGTCGTGATGTTTTCGATGTGGCTGTCACTATCGGAAAAGATCGGATTGTCGCAGCTGTTCTCTCAGGTATTCCAATGGGCAGGGCTTTCGCTGCCGACTGCCGATGCCGCATTCCCGGTCATCTTTGAAGTGACGACCGCCTGTCAGACGATCAGCCGGAGTGCCTGTCCGTTATGGGTATTGTCATTTGCGGCAGGGTTCGGCGGGCTGTGTGTCCACTTTCAGATTTTTTCGCTGCTTGGCAATATCCGGTACAATAAATGGAAAGTGCTGGGATTCCGTTTTATCAATGCCTGTTTTTCGTCCTTTCTGGTCTATGTGATCGGTTGGTTCTATCACCCGGATGCCGCTGTTTTTGCCGTGTGGGGAGGGGAAAATGCGGAATATACCTCCACCTCGGCTGTCGGAGCAGCGGCACTGATGGTACTTTCCGTCGTGTTTGTGCTGTCGCTGAAACGCAGTGAGATTTCTGTTGGCACATTCCGCAGACGTTTTCATAGTATGAGACATGAAGGGTAAGATTTCTGATCGGAGGGAGACTATGTGTGGAATTGCCGGCTGGTATGATGACAGTGTAAGTTTTTCTGGGCAGAAGAAGATCATCCGGGCTATGTCTGAAAGTCTGGAACGAAGAGGGCCTGATGATCAAGGGGCGGTGGTGATCGGACCTGTATGTCTGATACACCGCCGACTTGCTGTCATTGATGTGGAAAACGGCAGACAGCCGATGCTCAAAATACAAGGCAAGAGAAGCTGCTGCATTGTTTATAATGGAGAACTGTACAATACCTCGGAACTGAGAGAGGAGCTTTCGTCCCTTGGCTATCATTTTTCGACCCAGAGCGATACGGAAGTCGTGTTGACCGCCTATCTCTGTTGGGGCGGCCATTGCGTCGAAAAGCTCAACGGGATCTTTGCCTTTGCCGTATATGACAGCGAAAGCAGAAGTCTGTTCTTAGCCCGTGACCGTATCGGTGTAAAGCCGCTGTTTTTCTATCCCTATCAGAAGGGACTGCTGTTTGCGTCAGAGATCAACTGTCTGCTGCAGCATCCGATGGTAAAGCCGGTGGTGACGGAGGAAGGTCTGTCGGAGCTGTTTCTGATCGGACCGGGACGCACGCTGGGACAGGGCGTGTATAAAAATATCGGCGAGCTGCTGCCGGGAGAATGTGCATTCTATGACGGGGAGAGGCTCTTCCGCAGACGGTATTTCACCCTTACAGCAAAGGAACATACGGAGGATCTGCCGCAGAGTATCGAAAAGGTCCGTTCGCTGCTGACGGATGCCATTGAGCGGCAGTTGGTATCGGATGTTCCCCTGTGCTGTTTCCTGTCAGGAGGTCTGGATTCCAGTATCATCTCCTATACAGCGGCACAGTATCGCAAGCGGAACGGTCTGGAGCCGATCGACACCTATTCTGTCGATTATCAGGATAATGATCGGTACTTTACGAAAAGCCTGTTCCAACCCACACCGGACAGTGACTTTATCGGCATTATGGCAGACGCCATCGGTTCTGTACACCATAGTGTCATCCTGCAGAACGAGCAGCTGTTTCATGCGCTCAGACAGGCGGTTGATGCCAGAGATCTGCCGGGAATGACGGATGTGGATGCGTCATTGCTGCTGTTCTGTGAGAGGATCAAGGAGGATTTTACGGTAGCGCTGTCGGGGGAATGTGCAGACGAGCTGTTCGGCGGATATCCGTGGTACCACAATCAGAATATCCTGTTTGAAGAGTGCTTTCCCTGGTCACGTTCGCTGGATGTCCGACGTTCCATCCTGAAAAGAGGTTTTCTGCCCCATGGAGAGGAATATGTTCGCCAGAAATACCTTGATACCTGTACCCATACCGAAAAGCTCCCGACGGATTCCCCGCTGGATGCCCGTATGAGAGAGATGTTCTCACTGAATTTTTACTGGTTCATGCAAACACTTCTTGAAGAAAAGAATACAGCAGAAAAACGCTCCCACCATGTCAAAAAGGTGAGAGCGTTGTTGATTACGGGTGTACGGAGCTATCTGCCCAGGGCACGCCGATAGTATTTGATATACAGGAGCAGAAGAATCACGGACAGTACGAAGAGAACACCGGCACAGAGAAAGAAATAACAGAACAGCCCGTTGAAATAACTGACAAACAGCTGATAGAGGGAGTGGGTGGCAATGTTGACCAGTCCGATCTTTCCGCTGAGCAGGGCGATGACAGGGATGACGAGCACCGCCCAGAACGCACCGGAAACACCGATAAACAGGTACCGGCAGCGGCGGTGTTTGAATGGATTCGTAAAAAAGATGATTGCCGAGAGGACCACGGCAGATGCAGCCAGGAAGACGGTGAGCATATTCAGGATCGTTTTCGTATGAGTGATATAATTGGCAAAGGCAGAGAAAAAGGGGATAGACATCTGCTCTACATAAATTTCTGTCGCTTCATCCACGAAGTAGGCAATATGCTCCTTTGTGTGTTTATTCGCCGTTAAGCGGTGCTGGTTCATATAGGAGTTGATCGCATCATTAAGCTGCCGTTTAAAGGTGGAAGTATCAACGAGGGTATTTCCGCCGGAGTAGAAGGCTGCGATATAATCGTTGACAGCTCTTTTGATATCATAACTTTCGACAAATTCTTTGGCGAAATCCTTATCAAAGCCGCCGGCATCTACCAGACTGACCATCTGTGATTCCAGTTCTTCTCTGACCATGGAATAGTAGTCGATGGATCTCATTGTCCTTATCATAAACGACTTGGAAAAAACCGTGCAATAGAGTACTGCGCAAACGGACAGTAAGAACAACACCAAAGCCAGCATAAACGCCAGAAAAGCATACAGCACCGGTTTGATTTTCGAGTGTTTCCGGTGATGATGAAGGTGACCGTGTACCTCTGTCTGCATTACGGGGGTCACGGAAGATTGTTCTGACATAACGTACCTCCCTTCAGCGGGTCTTGTCGATGACAGGGCCGGAAACGGGCTTTGCATAGACAAAATATCTGTCCGGAGTCAGTCCCGGATCATCAAAAGGATAGCAGGTATACAGGACAAGGCTCTCGGATTCCGCAGAAAGCTCGTATGCCGAGCGGTCATTCTTATCCTTTATCTGTAAATCCGTGATCTCATATTGATAATTACCGTAGTTGGTTCTGATCCGGATGATCTGACCTTTCCGGGCATATTTCAGGCCATTGAAATAGGTATTATTATGACCGGCGACCAGGATTGTTCTGCCGTATCCGGGAATAGCGCTGCCGCTGTAGATTCCCACACCGTTACTCAAAACAAGGCGGCTGTCACCGAAGAAGAGCTTTGCCTTGATCTGGCAGTCCTCGATCGTCAGCTCCCCAAATTGATCTTCATAGGAAGGGAAGGTAAGACCCGACAGATTCACTGTTTGCTGTTTCCGCTGTTCAGTGGAGCTTTCCTGTTTGATGGATGGAGCGGCCGGGGCGGATTCATCCTCTACGGGCACGAAGATATTGGTATATTCCGCCGAAAAATCCTTTTTGTGATCGGAGAAAAAGATGCTTGCCAATGAAAGCCAGGAAGACGATGACGGAATGATGACCAAAGCGCAGATGATGTAAATAACGGCACAAAAAACGAAGGGAAGAATAAGAATATCCTTCCCGAACAATGTTTTTCTGTGTGAATGATGACGATTATACATGGGCAGCCTCAGATCTTTTCTTCCTGCTGACGAGATAGACACCGGCAGCAAGAGCAAGTACCACACCGATACCGACAATGACCAACACACCTGAAACGGAGAGTTCAGAGCCGGTGGTTTTGATGGGATCAGGATTCATCACAGCGATCCCCATATTACTATCCTTACCAAGCGACGCGGTGAACACAACCTTATTGTGCCGATCATCCATTGTCACCACTCTGTCTGATTTATCGTAAGAGAGTCTGAGGTCAATCACTTCGACTGTTTTACGGCTCAGAGCAACGAACTCATCCGTCTGGGCATCCGTCAGTTCATTGTAATTTGCAGCGCCGGTACCTGCGAGGAAACGTTTGGTATCCTCGATCCGCCGGATCATTTCATCAGCTTGTTCATCGGTAATATCTACTGTATTCAGATAGTTTTCAGCCTGATTGATATAATCGGCGGGGAGAGCCTTATTTGTTCCCTGCATAGAGACAGAAGTCCGCAATTCATCAAGGATTTTCTGTTCAGCGGCATTGATACCGGCAGCCCGTACAAAAACAGAACACGCTGCTGCAACCGCTGCTGTCACAAAACAGGCAATCAGTGCTTTGAAGACCTTATTCATATCTAATCCTTTCCCAATTATCACAAAAATTCGTTTCAGATGTCTGAAATCTTGTCCATATTATACTCTTCCTCCTCTCAAAAGTCAATAACCAAGCCTGTGCATCCCACGTCAATCTAAATCTGCAATAATTCTGTAACCGAAATTACAGCAATAAAATTGCGAATGAAGTTCGCAAGGTTGTTGAGAT
>ONEU01000204.1 GCA_900316925.1 uncultured Eubacteriales bacterium | reverse complement strand
GTGCTGCGCCCATTCATTCCACTGCCAGATGTGTACATCCGTACCACATATCGCAGTCTTCAGGATCTTAATCTTGACATCATTATAACCAACCTCAGGTATCGGAACCTGCTTCATCCACAGGCCTTCCTCCGGCTTTTCCTTAACCAGAGCCCACATCATATCTTCCTGAGCTTTTTCCATAGCATCAACCTCCTTTGCGCCTGATCTATGTATTTGCTCTGAGAACTGCTCGCTGAGATGTTTGAACAACCTTTCTCTGATTTGATTGTACTACTTTTCAGGACAACAATATAGAATCTGCAGTCATTTTTCTTATCGTTTTCTATATATTTCCGGTGATACTCTCCAGGTATTTTTTGTGCCGCAAAACTGGTATCGCGGTATCGTTGACATCGTGGTTTCAGTTATGATACAACCTTGGTCATAAAGCAAGGGCGCTTAGGAGGGTTGCCAACTCGCCGGACAGCATATAGGCGTTCGAGCCTGCGATATACACATCGCAGTTTGGCTTGATAAAAAAACCATCCACAGCCTTCTGAAAGTTTGCAAAGTGCACTTTATAAACTTGACGTTTTTGCTGAGTTTAAGAATCGTGTTTAGTATATGTCAACTCGTGAAAAGAGAATCTCTTAGACACCGGTTGCTCACTTTTTACTGGAGGGGCATCTGCATCAATACTGACTACCTGGCAATTGCGGCACTCTCCGCAGCAAATGATATGGGGTCAGACCCCTTTTACTAGACGATTGAATCATGTGAGGCAGATCTGCCTTTTTTCTTATAGAACAAGGTGCCTGGCACCTTGTTCTTCTTTTATGGGATTGAGCGCAAATGCCGATTGATTGTTCCCTTAATGATTTCAACCGCTGCCTGCTAGGAATCAGCGATTAAATGAGATATAGTCTAATTGCAGGATGAATAAAGATGGAGGTGCAGACAGCATATGGAATCATTGGCATTTCGTCTGGCGGAGGCGAGAAAGAACTGTGGTCTTACACAGGGACAGGTGGCAGAAAAGTTATACATTACTACACAGTCTGTGAGTTCATGGGAATGCGGCAATTCCATTCCGGATACGGAAAAGCTGCCTGAACTTGCCGCACTGTACGGCGTTACCACAGACTGGCTTTTGAGCGGCAAATTGCCGGCAGCGGAGATTCTGGAAGTGACTTCCAATCTTTCCGACCGGCTGTTCAGCGAGGCACGCATGGCGACCTATGTAGGTGCATATTGCAACGCAAAGAGCCTGTATCAGACAAAAAGGGCTCTTGCGTTTGCCAAAGAAAAGCATGATGGTCAGTACAGAAAACCTGGTCACAGCGACGAGCGGATCCCTTACATTTATCATCCGCTGCTTTTGACCTGCCACGCGCTGGCCTTAGGACTTGAAGAAGATGATCTGCTGTCAGCATGTCTTCTTCATGACGTATGTGAAGACTGCGGTGTTCAGCCTGATGAACTGCCGGTAAATGATCAGACAAGGGAGGCTGTCAGGCTGCTTACGAAGCCTGAAACCTTCGGACATACGGGTCCGGAATACAGAACCTACTATGAAGGAATCGCCGGGAACAGAATTGCGCTGATCGTAAAACTCCTTGACCGCTGCAACAATATCTCAAGCATGGCAACCAGCTTTACAGATAAGCGCATGGCCGAATATATTAAAGAAACTCAGGAGTATATTCATCCGCTGATGGAAAAGGCCAGAGATGAATATCCGCAGTATTCCAATCAGCTCTTCCTGATCCGTTACCATATGAACAGCGTGCTTGAGGCGATTCGTCATCACATGCGTTCTTCCCTGTAAGGGAATGGTCGTTGTTTCCATCCAGTACAGGCTTGGGATATACGGATTTCAGAACAAGGTGCCAAGAACAAGGTGCCTGGCACCTTGTTCTTTTTCTAACAAAGAAATTAAGTACTCGGTTGACGATATAAGAGTTGTATTCTCGGAGGATTCACATGAAAAGAATATGTAGTATGATCTGTTTGACAGTTATCCTTTGCACTTTAATGGGATGCTCCGCCAATAATAAGAATAAAGAGCCTATGACAGCAAAACGGAAGCAGCCAGTATATTAAAAGATTTGGGATATTGATAATGGAATGTGGGAGGTTACCGTGTCAACACAAACAATAGCATTAATGGCTTTATTGATTTTATCTGCACTGGGTTTTCTTTTGGTCCTTATTGCAGTAATTATAAAAACTTATACAAAGAAAAAGAACAAAAGGTGTACTTCTGAAACATATGGAAAGGTGATCAAATATCTGTTCCCAGGGGATGGAAGGATTGTACCGGTTGTAGAGTTTGAGACAAATCAAAAGAAGTATGTCAGTAAAAAGATGTTTAATGGTTATATTAAAGTAAGAAAGCCTTCATTATCTGATCCTTATGCTTGGGAAGACGAGAAGGGATTTTTACACACTACGGTAGGGCCAATTGCTAATGTTAAACAGGCGGCTCAAGAGTTATGGCCTATTGGTGCAGAGATGAAAGTGTATTTTGACTCAATAGATCCCAGAATTAACTATGTCGAAAGACCGACTGAAAATTCACTGGCCTTCTTTATTTTTCTTATTACTGGAATTGCTTTGATTGCACTAGGTGTGCTTATGTATTGGCTGATACAATGATTAGAGCGGAAGTTGAGGTATCTACAATGGCTAATGCCCAAGGATTGTTAATGCGTGCAGTCGAACGCAAGTTAAAAGAATTATGGCCGGATTGGCATATTGACAAGGTATTAGGAAATGGTGCGTTCGGCTCTGTATAGCTAACTATTTCGATACACTTCGGGTACAAATGAATGAAAAATAGAATGGTATGGATAATACTGATTTGTATAGTAATGCTGTTTATGTGTTGTGGCTATGCCGGAAGTAACAGTCATGCTGTAAACAAAGATGATACAACGCAGACGGCAAGTACAGAAAACGAAGAACCAGAGGAAAATATGGTGGTTTTAAATGAGAGGCAAAAACAGATTTTAAGGGATCAGGGACTCTCTGAGGATTATGCAAAGCTAACTGCCTCGCAAAAGAATGCGATTGTAAAGATTGAAGGTGCGTTATCATATCTTGAAGAGACATACAAAGATGAGTTTGCATATAAGGGCTATGTCTCTGGAGGCTTGGATGGCGAATATGTTACTGCCAAAATAGCGGATACTTTACCGGAAAAGATTGTGACGGTGTATATAGTTTATAAGGATGGCAGTTACTCATATTCAGATAATTATGAAGCCGAGATGGCGGAAGAGGAGTACAAAAAGGAAGTAATAGAGTTCCTGTCGAAGTATTTTAATCCATCGAATTTCCAGGTTTATGTAAATATCACTGAATTAGAGAATGTTGGAGAATCTATAGTGGAACGTGCTGTAGGGGTTCCTTTAGTTTTAATAAAAAACGTTTATAACGAGGATGAAGTTATGTCAGCAGCACATGCATATGCAGAATGGATTGCCGCCATGGAGAATAAAGACGGTGGCGGCGCAGATTTTAAAGTTTATAACAATGATAGCTACATGAAGATGAACGAATTCAATTACAGAGACTATCTGGGAAATTGGATTTATGAGTTAGACATAGCTGTTTATGCGGACAGATCTATTACAATTGAGAGGTATGATCCATGACAATGCATCACGTTGCAGATTTGAGCAGACCGGATTAATCTCATTGGAAGGACTAATTAAGCTCTCAATGGAATTGGGGGTGATCGATGAGATAAAGGATCTTTTTACAAGACCGACTTATAACAGTATCGAAGAGGTAGTAAATGACAGTACATGAACAACCGACAGAAGAGTAACACCATAATTGCACATTGGTTTCTGCTCAGCCTGATCCTGGCTTTGTGGATGCTGCTGGCACCTGCCTGTGCCAGCGCGGCGCAGCCCTTCGAACTGCATCTTCTGGATGTGGACCAGGGCCAGAGCGTTCTCATACAGGCGGACGGACATTACATGCTGATTGACGGAGGAGGAAGATATTCTTCTTCCTTCGTTGTCAGTTATCTCAAGCAGCAGGGGATCGATCAATTCGACCTGATCGCGCTGTCCCATTATGACGAGGATCATATGAGCGGTGAGATCGGCGTCCTCACTGTTTTTCCGGTTGAGACAATCTTGCTGCCCTCATATGAGGGGGAAGGAGATCTGTATCAGTCCTTTTCCAGAGCGGCCATATCAAGCGGCGCGCAGATCCAGCATCCGGCCTTCGGATCCGAATACCAGCTGGGAGACGCAGTCGTTGAGGTGGTTGGTCCCCTGCGTTCGGATTATCTCCTGGAAAATGACCGCTCCCTGGCGCTGCGTATCACTTACGGGGAGGTGACCTGCCTGATCTGTGGTGATGCGGAGCAGACAGCAGAGATGGACATGGTATCATCCGAAGCTGACCTGTCCGCGGACGTCTACGTGGTGAATCATCACGGGAGCAGGACTTCATCCTCTGACATATTCCTTGATGCAGTAACCCCGAACTGTGCACTGATCAGCTGCGGACTGGATAATTCATATGGTCACCCGGCGCATGAGGTGCTGCAGCGCCTGCAGGAGCGAGGGATCCAGATGTACCGGACAGATCTGCAGGGGACGATCGTCCTGTACTCGGACGGGAATACCTGCTGGTTCGATCAGGATCCCTGTCAGGACTGGACGCCCGGAACATACAGGGAAGAGGCGATGAGGAACCCGGAATCTGAAGATGCCGCGCCGGCTGGCAGTGATGACAAAGCTTCCGGAGATTACCTGTATGTCTGCAATACCAATACCTGGAAGTTCCATTATCCGGACTGTCCGAGTGTCGCAAAGATGAAAGAAAAAAACAGAATCAACTCATCACTGAGCAGGGATGAACTGATCGCGCAGGGGTACCAGCCCTGCGGAAACTGCCATCCGTAGTTAACACTGTGAATCAGACAGTATGGTAATTGATATAATGAGTTAAGCCAGTTTCGACATAGAAAAGGATCAATAAATTGAGATTATTGGGGAATATTTGCTGGTTTATATTTGGCGGCTGTATCAGTGGCCTGGCATGGGTTTTGTCAGGAGTACTGTGGTGCATCACGATTGTAGGAATACCATACGGACTGCAGTGCTTTAAGTTTGCAACAATGTCGTTCTGGCCGTTCGGAAGAAGGATCGAATACGGCGGCGGTGCCGTTTCATTTATAGTGAACGTCATATGGTTTCTCGTCAATGGATGGTGGATGGCCCTTGGCAATTTCGTGATCGGATGTGTATGGTGCATCACCATTGCCGGGATACCATTCGGAAAACAGTTTTTCAAGATCGCAAAACTGTCTCTGAGACCATTCGGGTCATACATTGTTCGAGTGTAAGCTGTCCCAAAACTTTCATGTTGAAACCAAGATGCCGGCTCTGATAGTATTATTCAGAGAAAT
>ONEU01000103.1 GCA_900316925.1 uncultured Eubacteriales bacterium | reverse complement strand
TAACATCTACGGCAGACTGACCAACTCCACCCAGGGTGTGCTGGAGGAGAGGCTGGCAGCTCTTGAAGGCGGCAGCGCAGCACTTGCGCTTGCATCCGGAGCAGCAGCCATTACCTATACTATAGAAGCGCTGGCTGCAGACGGCGGTCACATAGTAGCACAGAAGACCATCTACGGCGGCAGCTATAACCTTCTTGCCCACACCCTGCCCCAGTACGGCATTGAAACCACCTTTGTGGACGCCCATGATCTTTCAGCCGTTGAGAATGCCATTCAGGAAAATACCCGCGCCGTCTATCTGGAGACCCTCGGCAATCCCAACAGTGATATCCCCGATATTGACGCTATTGCAGAGATCGCTCACAAGCACGGTCTGCCCGTTGTGGTGGACAACACCTTCGGTACCCCCTATCTGATCAGACCGATTGAACACGGTGCCGATATCGTGGTACATTCCGCTACCAAGTTCATCGGCGGTCACGGTACCACACTGGGCGGCATTATCGTAGAGTCCGGCAAATTCAACTGGAAGGCAAGCGGCAAGTATCCGAACATCGCCGCTCCGAACCCCAGCTATCACGGTGTTTCCTTCTATGATGTCGTGGGTCCCGCTGCTTTCGTGACCTATATCAGAGCCATTCTCCTGCGTGATACCGGCGCCACCATCTCTCCGTTCAATGCTTTCCTGCTTCTGCAGGGCGTGGAGACACTCTCCCTCCGTCTGGACAGACACGCCGAAAACACCAAGAAGGTCGTGGAATATCTCAGCCGTCACCCGCTGGTAGAGAAGGTCAACCATCCTTCCCTGCCCGATCATCCCGACAATGCTCTCTATCAGAAGTACTTCCCCAACGGCGGCGGTTCGATCTTTACCTTTGATATCAAGGGCGGTCAGGAAGAAGCATGGAAGTTCATCGACAACCTGAAAATCTTCTCCCTGCTGGCAAATGTCGCAGATGTCAAGAGTCTCGTCATCCATCCGGCTTCCACCACCCATTCCCAGCTCTCCGCAGAAGAGCTGCTCGATCAGGGCATCAAGCCCAACACCATCCGTCTCTCCATCGGCACGGAACACATCGACGATATCCTTGCCGATCTGGAAAACGGTTTCCAGGCACTGTCTTAACTCTTTACTCCCCAATATTTCTTTCCCCGGCACCGCTGTATGGTTTCCTGCAGCGGTGCCGGCTTTTTCTGCCGATAATAGATCCGAAAAAAGAACGGGCACCGCTTCCATGTATCAGAAGCTGTGCCCGAAAAAGGATTACCGGGTAACGGCAAGATATAAATCCTTGTCAGAAACGAGATTCCTTGCATCCTTGCACTTCACCCTCACCACATAATCACCCGATTCTGTGGGGCTGAATGTCACCGTTTGATTGGCTTTGTAGCTTTGGATGCAGGTCCAGGATGTATTTCCCTGTCTTCTGTAAAATACGGCGAACTGGTACGGCATAGAACTCTCGTCGCCGACAGCATTACAGTCAACCACCGCTGTTTCTCCGCAAATGATCTGCGGTGTTCTGATACTGGAGCAATTTTCAAAGGGCAGGGGCAGAATCGTCAGCGTCAGATCCTTTACAGCGATCCGTCCGCTCCCATCCTTTGCTTTTACTCTGACCGTGTAATCACCCGCAGACGCGATGTTGACATAAGTATACGACTGGTTGGAATAGTTTTGCAGACACTTCCATTTGGTCTCGCTTGCTTTCTTGAGATACAGCGCATATTGCACGCTGCCCTTGCCGCGTACAGAAACGAGGGTGACGCGCACATCCGTTTTCACATACGCCTCGGATTTCTGGAGAGAAGAACAGTTCACAAAGTCCTCGAGAACATTCACGCTTAATTCCTTCTCCGCCGTACTGCCAAGTGCATCCTTGACCTCCACCCGTATACGGTACTTTTTGGCAGCCTTCGGTGTGACCTTGACAACATTCCTGGTGGAATAGTCCTGCAGGCGGGTCCATTTTTCCTGTGTTTCCTGCTTGTAGTAGACCGCATAGGAATAGGGGGCTTTTCCGAAAGATGCCTTGCAGGTCACATCCACGGAGGAACCCAGTCTGATTTCCGCCGCAGAAATCTCAGACTGGTTAACCAGCTTCTTGATGACACTGAAATGCAGATACTTTTCTGAGACCGTTCCGTCGGCATCCCTGGCTTTGACCTTTACGGCATAATCGGTGATTGTCCGGGGGGTGATGGTCACGGTTTTATTGGTGCTGTAATCCTGGACAACTGTCCAGCCGTTCTGCTTTAGCTGCTTGTAATACACCGCAAATGCAGGGGATTTCCCGTTTGTTGCCTGACAGTTCACCTTCACGGAGCCGCCGGAAAACAGACTGTTCACCGAAAGCGTGGAGTATTGGTTATATGACGCTCCACCGCCGAGAAAGGAAATCTGTTTCTGGAAAAGATTTCTGCCCTGCCGCCTTTTGGACCTATCAGGGTCAGTCCGGTGCATCCGTCAAAAGAGGAGGCACTGATAATGAACACCTTTGACGGGATATAAATGCTTTTCAACGCTTTACAGTCAGCAAAAGTCATGCTGTGGATGACTTTTATTGATTCCGGAAGCTGCACATAACTGAGACTCGAGCAGCCCTTAAACAAATTCTGTTCCGCATCCGTGAGTCCCTCCGGAAGGATGATTCTTTTCAGACTTTTGCAATTCTGGAAAACGCCATAACCTATTCTCTTTACGCTGGAGGGCAATACCACATCGGTGAGAGCGGTACAATCCGAAAATGAGAACGCACACAGCGTTTGGACACCATCAGCAATAGCAACCTCTTTCAGGGAGGTACAACCATTAAAGGCTGATACACCGATTGTTTTCACACTTCCGGGGACGATGACCTTAGTAATGTGCTTGCTGCCCTTAAAGGAGGACACAGGAATCGCCTTGACGCCTTCCGGAACCGTAAACACCCCGGTTTTTCCCGCCGGGAAGCAAATCACACGGGTCATCTTCTTATCATAGAGCACCCCGTCAATGGAGGTAAGTGTCGGATGGCTGCTGCTGACAAGGATCCTTTGCATCTTTTCACTGTCACTAAAGGCACCGCTGCGGATCTCGGTAACGGAGAGAGGCAGCCTGATCTCTGTCAGATTCATACAACCGGATACAATACCGCTCCCGATAGATGTTACATTATCCGGTATCAATAGGCTCTTCAGGTTGGCGCATCCGGAAAAGGCATAATTACCGATGGCTGTGATGCTGTCAGGCAGCGTGATGGACTGCAGGCTGGTGCAGTTCATAAAGGTTTTGAATACGATTTCTTTCAGATTGGAAGAAAGATGACTGATGTCAATGAGGTACAGTTTTGAAAAGCACCTGCGCTGAGCTCCTTCACACTCTCAGGAATGCTGATGCTTTTCAGGCTTTTGCAGTCCTTAAAGCCGCCAACCGTTTCGATGCCCTCCGGCAGACTGACAGAGGTCAGATTGGTGCAGCCTTCAAAGGTATTGTTCAGGCTCTTGACTCCGGACGGCACACGAAAGCTTCTTACCCCCGTCCAGTCTTTGAAAACCCCGTTCAGAGTTGTTATTCTTGCAAGAATGCTTACACTTGTGAGACGATCACAGCCGGAAAAAAGTGCGTAACCAAGCTCGGTAACGCCGGCCGGAAGCGTCAACGCAGTGAGTGACCTGCACCCGGAAAAAGCTTCACTACGGATCTGCGTCAGCTTTCCGGGAAGCGTAATCTTCGTGAGCGAAACGCAGTTGCGGAAAGCACCGGTTCCGATAGAGGAAATGTTCTGGGGCAGGTCTAAAGCTGTCAGATTCGTACAACTGTCAAAGGCATTATCCGGAATCTGTGTCAGCTTTCCGGAAAGCGTGATCTTTCTGAGGGAAGAGCACCTACGAAAAGCCCCGTCTCCAATGACATTCACATTTGCAGGAAGACTCAGCGCCGTCAAAGACGAACAGCCGGAGAATGCAGAAAGGCCTATCTCCGAAAGGCTGTCAGGGAGGTTAATCGAAGAAAGCGCTGAACAGTAATAAAAGGCTTGATTGCCAATCACCGTCAGTCTGGCGGGAAGGGTGACAGAAACAAGATTTCTCTGACCGGAAAACGCATTACCACAGATAGCCCCGGTGCCGTTTTTTATGGTAATACGGGTATTCTGCGGCATTCTGCCTTTGTACAGATAGTAAGATTTCCCGAAATAGACATTCCCGTCGGGTAGTCCATTGTACCATGGAGTACCGTAAAAAGCATCGTCATCAATCAACTGGATGGTACCCGTGTAAGTTACTGTGGAAAGATTACTGCAATTGTAAAACACTTCTTTGCCGATCCATTTAACGCCGGACGGAAGCCAGATGCTCTTTAATGAGGCACACCCACTGAAAGCACTTCTCCTGATTTCCCTTAATGAAGACGGCAGGGATATTGTTTTCAGCGAGGTACAGCCTGAAAATACAGCTTCGTCCATCGTATCGATGCTGGACGGGAGCGTCATATTTTTCAGCCCCGCACACCCCTTAAATGCAAAGGGTTCGATTGTTTTTATCGAAGACGGAAGGTTGATCCCTTCAAGGCTCTTGCAATTCAGGAAAAAGCCGTTGGGAATGGTTGTAAATCCTGCCGGAAGGGATACATTTTTCAATGAGGTGCAGTTAGCAAATATCCCGGATTCCATTGTCTGCGGTACACCTGCAAAGCTGACGCTTGTCATAGAAGTACAGCCTGCAAACGCCCCTCCCTGGATTGTTTTCACCGTGGCAGGAATTGTGATGCTCGTAAGACTGCTGCATCCACTGAAACTCTTCGACTCAATCTCTGTCATACCCTTCGGGATCCGAAAGCTTTTCAGAGAACTACAGTCCGAAAAAAGGTTGTAACCAAACGTTTCCACGGTATCCGGAACAGAGATTGCCGTAAGAGAGGAGCATTTCTCGAACGCACACTCATCTATCCGTTTAACGCTCGATGGTATGTTGATACTTTTCAGTTCGGTGCAGCAGGAAAATGCAAAATTCTGAATCCAGGTGATCGTGTCGGGAAGAACAATCTCTGTGACCACATGGTCATCCTCAAAAGCAAACTCACCAACGACCGTTACCTTACGGCCATTCACTGTTTTTGGTATGACCACACGGGACTTCCTGGTGTTCAAACCGGTGAACGCCAGCGTTCCGTCATTCAGCTTCATATAATGATAACCGTCATTTATCATTTCTTCAGCCTTTACGGTGACGCTGCCGGAAAAGCAGACCAGTCCCAGCACCGTCAATAGTAGCAGTCCCAACAGTCCGCTATATAGCTTGTTAGTTTTTGACATAAACACATCTCATTCACAAATATTTTTGTTTATTATTAGTCTATCATACCATTCTTACATTGTCAACGAAACTTCACGATTTTTCGTTTTTTCAGCAACACGAAATTATCTCACAAAGTGCAAACCATCCACCTGGCGCAGAGCCTGCGCTCCCATCGTACCAACGAATGATTGATCTTCCGTCATCCCACTTTCTATCCTCGTCTACACCTGTAAAGAAAGTAGGCACGGGTACTCTGGTAGAAAATGAAACCTGAAAATTTTGAAAAAGCAGCCGTAAAGCGCCCCGTCAAGGGGCGTGTCGGCGGGCGTAGAACCATCACAGCCCTGCTGTGCCGTGCCGGATGTTAGCGACACAGCAGTTTCGCCTTAAACGAACAGAGTGAGCGCAAGCGAACGACAGCG
>ONEU01000101.1 GCA_900316925.1 uncultured Eubacteriales bacterium | reverse complement strand
TCATGGCAGGATTTTTGCCGTGGTGCTTTATGAGTGACTGCGTGTCAAGAGGTTCAAGATGTATCCGTGATAACCGGCAGTTTGTCAATAAAATCTCCTTCCCGGTATCCGCAATTACTACCTACACGACACTCTCTAAGTTTTATGTACATATTTTTCTGTTTTTTCTGGCGTATATTTATCTGCTGTGCGCCGGCTTCATGCCGAATATCTACCAGCTTCAGGTCATCGGTTATTCCGGCGTGATGTTTATCTTTTTCTGGGCGCTTACCTGGTCGCTGGCACCCATGTGTGCGTTCAGTAAGGACCTGGAGAGCTTCATTACCACCATTATGTCCGGCCTGTTCTGGCTGTCGGGCGTATGCTTCGATTCCTACCATATCAACAACGACTTTTTCCGTAAGGCACTCCTGTTTAACCCCATGACGTATTTCAGCAACGGCTACCGTAAGGCGCTGATCTACAACCAGTGGTTCTATGAGGGCTTCTATCGTCCGGATTATGAAAACCTGATTTTTATCGCAGAATTTGTACTCGTACTGATTCTGGGAGTCTTCAACTATAACCGTCTCAGAAAGCGCCTGCCCGACGTTTTGTAAGGAGCGTCTGTATGAAAGAAACCTTTTTTCAGAAGCTGCAGCGGGTAAAAATAGCCGATATCGGTCATATATTCCTGTTTATGGCTGCACTGCCGGCGGCGGCGGTGTATAAGCTGTTCCGCAGGGAGCTCTGGCTGATCTGTGATAATAAAAATGAGGCCAGGGATAACGGTTACTGGTTTTTTAAGTACCTGTGCGAACAGCACCCCGAACAGGACGCGGTATATGCGATCAACAAACGATCGCCTGATTATCAGAAGGTCAGGGATCTGGGAAAAACGGTCCGCTACGGTTCGTTCAGGCACTGGATCCTGTATCTTGCGGCAAGGGTCAATATCAGCTCACAGAAGGGCGGCAAACCCAATGCAGCCGTCTGTTATTTCCTGGAGGTCAAGGGACTTCTGAAAAACACGAGAGTCTTTTTACAGCATGGCATCATCAAAGACGATATGGACTGGCTCCACTATGAGAACACCAAAATGAGGATGTTTGTGACATCCGTGGAGCGGGAGTATCGTTTTTTATCGGAGACCTTCGGGTATCCCGAGGGCTATATCGTCAAGACGGGGCTGTGCCGTTTTGACAATCTGCAGAGTTTTACCGTCAAACCCCGACAGCTTTTGCTCATGCCCACCTGGAGAAGCTGGATCGCCACGCCCACCTCTGCTTCCAGAGAGATTGAGGATGTATCGGATTTCCGACAGACACGGTATTTCCGGGAATGGAACGCCTTTCTGAAAAGTCCGGCACTCCGCCGTCTGCTGGAGGAAAATGACCTGACGCTGATTTTTTATCCCCATAGGGATATGCAGAAATATCTGTCATATTTTGAAATCGGTTCCGACCGGATCATCAAAGCCTCCTGGCCGGAATATGACGTGCAGACGCTGCTGAAGGAATCCGCCTATCTGGTGACGGATTTTTCCAGTATTGCAATGGACTTCGCCTATATGGGAAAGCGGCTGATGTATTATCAGTTTGACCGTAACGATTTCCGCAAGGGACAGTATCCGCTGGGCTATTTCGATTACGAGAAGGACGGCTTCGGCAAGGTATGCGAAGACCTTGCCGAAGCCCTGGAGGAGATGGAGCGTGCGGTCAGGGAGCATTTTGAACAGCCGGAAGAGTATCAGCGCCGGCATGACGCATTTTTTGATCTGTGCGATAACAAGAATTGTGAGAGAACCTACAATGCCGTCAGGGAGCTGTTGACAGATGGAAAAAAAGACAAGTGAAGGATCCGCCGCAATAGATTTTGTGATCCCGTGGGTCAACGGAAACGATCCGGCCTGGCAGAAGGAAAAAGCGGCGTATGTACCGTCGGAGATGGCCGACAGCGCCTCAGAGGTGCGGTATCGGGACTGGGATAATCTGCAGTACTGGTTCAGAGGCGTGGAGAAATATGCGCCGTGGGTCAACAGGGTCTATTTCATCACCTGGGGGCATCTGCCGGAGTGGCTGAATACCAGTGCGCCGAAGCTGAAGATTGTGAAGCATGGGGAGTATATCCCGCAGCAGTACCTCCCGACCTTCAGTTCCCACACCATAGAACTGAATATGCACCGCATTGATGGGCTGAGCGAGCACTTTGTCTACTTCAACGACGATATGTTCCTGACGAAGCCTGTCAAGCCGACAGATTTTTTCAAGAACGGCAATCCCTGCGAAAATTTTGGCCTGAATTGTGTCTATTTCGGTCAGGACAGCGCAGGGCACTTTATTGGATCGAATATGGAAGTAATCAATACAGAGTTCAAGGGGCAAAAGCGCTCTATTATGAAACGGGACTGGCGGAAATGGTTCTCACTGAAAAACAGCAGGACGGTGAGGATGAAGACCTTTCTGCTGATGGCCTGGGATTGGTTCCCAGGGTTTGAGTATGACCATCTTCCCACGAATCTGTGCCGCTCCACCCTTGAAGAGGTGTGGGAGCGCTATGAGACGGTGCTTGACAGGACCTGTGCCGACCGTTTCAGACGGGAGTCGAATGTGAACCAGTGGCTGTTCAAGTTCTGGCAGCTCTGCAAAGGACGCTATGAGGTACGTTCGCACCGTTTCGGCAGGGCGTTTCATATAGATGACAATAATTTTGAAGAGCTGTGCAGCGCCATAACCGGACAGAAATACAGTATGCTGTGTGTGAACGATACGCCGAGAACGACGGACTTTGATATCAAGAAGCAGCGGGTGCGGGAATGCTTTGAGCAGATCCTGCCGGAGAAAAGCTCATTTGAATGGTGACACTCCGGGCGCAGAATGGCGCGGAGGAGAGGGTTTCCTGAATGCTGAAAGAAAAATGAGGTGACGTCTTGGATCAGATAGATTTTGTAATGATATGGGTGGACGGAGCGGATCCGGCATGGCAGAAGGAGAAAAACCGGTACGATTCCTCCCATGAACGGGGAGACAACACAGAGATCCGGTACAGGAGCTGGGATAACCTGCAGTACTGGTTCCGGGGAGTGGAGAAATTTGCGCCCTGGGTCAACCGTATCCACTTTGTCACATGGGGACATCTGCCGGAATGGCTGAACACCGACCATCCCAAGCTGCATATCGTCAATCATAAGGACTATATTCCGGCGGAATATCTTCCCACCTTCAATGCCAATACGATTGAATTGAACCTGCACCGCATTGAAGGACTCAGCGAACAGTTTGTCTACTTCAATGATGATATGTTCGTCACAGCCCCCGTCACGCCGGAGGACTTTTTCAGGAACGGCTGTCCGATGGATACATACGGTCTGGACTGCATTTATTTTGCCAAGAAGAGTGCAGGATTCTTCAACGGCAATGACATTGAGCTGATCAATACCCATTTCAATAAAAACGAGATTTTCAAGTCGAAGAAAAAGCGGAAATGGTTCAGCCTGAAAAACGGCATGACACGAGTGGTAAAGACATCGGTACTGAATATCTGGCCCTGGTTCCCGGGGATCTACTATAACCACCTGCCGACCAATTTCCTGAAATCCACCTTCAGGACGGTATGGGAACTGGAGGGGGAGACGCTGGACCAGACCTGTCAGGATAAATTCAGGACCAAATCCAACTGTAACCAGTGGCTGATGAAATTCTGGCAGCTCTGCGAAGGAACGGCGGTGCCCCGCAGCAAGAAGATCGGTCGGTGTTTCCATATCAAGGACAACATCTACAATGAAATGCTGGAATCTATCGGTGCGGGAAGGTACAAGCTGATCTGTGTGAACGATACGGTGGGCACCAGAGACTTTGAACTGCAGAAGCAGCAGGTGATTGATGCGTTTGAGAAGCTGCTGCCGGAGAAATCCGGATTTGAGCGGTGAGAAGAAGAGAGCAGTCCGGAAAGTATGGTAGGAGGATATGTTATGCAAATCAAGGATCATACGGCAGTCAATGAAGAGGCAAACAAAGAGTACCCGTTTTTGTTTTCGGTAGTCATTCCCGTATATAATGTTGAGCAGTACCTTGCGGAAACACTGGATTCTGTGATCGCACAGACCATCGGATTTGAAAATATCCAGATCATTCTTGTCAACGACGGCAGTCCCGATAACAGCGAGGAGATCTGTGTGCGTTACCGTGACAGATACCCCGATAATATTGTCTATGTCAAGCAGGAAAACGCGGGAGTCAGCGCCGCCAGGAACAACGGGATACAATACATCCGTGGAAAGTACGTCAACTTTCTGGACTCGGATGACTGTTGGGAAAAGAATGCCTTTAAATGGGTCTATGCGTTTTTTGAGAAAAATTATGATGCGGTAGATGTCGTCGGCGCCAGAAAGCGTTTTTTTGACGCTGCAACGGGCTACCACCATCTTGACTATAAATTTTCATCCACCAGAGTGATCGACCTTGTTGCCAACTATGAAATGATACAGATGGACGTAACAGGAGCGTTCATCAAGGCAGAGGCAATCGGGGAGCATCGTTTTTCACAGCATCTCAAATACGGCGAAGATGCGCAGTTCATCAATTCCATCCTGCTTGATAAATGTGCCCTGGGCGTTGTCAGGGGCGCCATCCACCGTTACCGTAAAAGAAAGGACGAATCTTCAGCGCTTCAGAATGAGCTTCGTTCCGAGAGCTATTATTTTGATTCCCCCGTGTATTTCCATCTGGATCTGATCGAGCAGTCCAAGAAAAAATACAACCGGGTCATGGAGTTCATCCAATACACCATCATGTACGATCTGCGCTGGCGTATCTCAAAGCAGCTTGACAGTTTCCTGTCAAAGGAAGAGCTGGACCGCTACCGGGAGCTGATCAATCAGATTCTGCTCAACATTTCCGACAGGATCATCTGTATGCAGAATAACATGGGCGTGGGTCAGAAGATCTATGCCATGAATATCAAGTACCAGCGCAATATCAGCAAAGAGTTTGAATACGATCACGGCAAGCTGCTGTTCCATAATATCTGCGTGATCAACCTGTTCGACCAGAAGAACCTGATCGTAGCGGATTTCCTGTCTGTCAAAGACGGGATGCTCCATGTGGAGGGCAGGGACAATATTCTGCTTGACAGGGAGGATTATACCATCTATGCCCGGGTGGACAATGTCCTGTATGAACCGAGACGTTTTTATGCACAGAAATATGATATCAATATTCTGGGCATGAAGGCCTATGACGGCAAGGGCGTGGCATTTGATGTCCCCATCAGGGAGGACGGGGAAACCAACGTCGAATTTATCATTAAGTTCCGTGACGAGTATGTCACCAGAATGTTTGTCTATCCCGGAAAGTTTGCCCATATTCCCTCCAAGAGCGGCAATGCGGGCTATTGGGTCAACGGCGACTATATCCTGCGGATCCGGGAAAAGGTCATCAAGGTGACGCCGTACAGCAATAAGCTGGCGTCCCGGTCGGAGGAGATCTACCGTGCCTATCTGGAAAAATCGAACCGGAGCTATCTGATCAAATGGCGGATACTGTACCGGCTGCTCAAGCCCTTCTATCAGAATGTGTGGCTGATCTCCGATCGTCCCAATCGGGCAGGGGATAACGGCGAACATCTTTTCCGGTATATCTGCACCCACAAGCACCGCGGTATCAGGCCGTATTTCGTGATCCAGAAGAGCAGCGAAGACTATCGCAAGATGAAGAAGATCGGCAAGGTAGTGGATTTTGACAGCGTGAAATTCCGTCTGTTGACCCTGTTTGCCAAGATGGTGATCTCTTCACAGGCAAGTGATTACATCCTGAATCCCTTCGGCGGCGATTACGCATATATGTCGGATCTGTATCAGTACCAGTTTGCCTTTTTACAGCACGGAATTACCAAGGATGATATTTCCGGCTGGCTGAATAAGTTCAACAAGAATATCCGTATGTTTGTAACGGCAGGTAAGCCTGAATATCAGTCCATCCTTGAGGGAGACTATTTTTACGATGAAAATGTTGTCAGACTGACGGGCTTTCCGAGATTTGACAATCTGACCAGGATGGGTAAGAACGTCAAGAAAAAGGTGCTGATCATCCCGACCTGGCGAAAGACCCTGAGCAAGTGTGTGGATCCCAGGACAGATACCAGCGTTTATTACGATAAATTCAAGGAAAGTGATTTCTTCGCTTTCTATAACGGCCTTATCAATCATCCCAGATTGATGGAATGTATGCGCAAAAAAGGATATGAAGGACTGTTTTGTCTGCATCCCTTGTTCACAGAGCAGTATGTGGACTTCACGGAGAACGATGTTTTCCATGTGAATAAGGGCTATGTGGACTATCAGAAGCAGTTTGCGGAGTGTGCGCTGCTGGTAACGGATTTCTCCAGCGTCTTCTTTGACTTCGGATATCTGAAAAAGCCCGTCATCTATTCCCAGTTTGATAAGGAAGAGTTCTTTGCGGGTCATTCCTATGCAGAGGGCTATTTCAGCTATGAGGAGAACGGCTTCGGACCGGTGTGCCGGGATCTCGAGAGCACGGTGGATGCGATGATCCGTGAGATCGAGAACGACTGCAGCAATGATCCGAAGTATCTCAAGCGTGTCGAGGCGTTTTATCCCTATTTTGATGAAAACAACTGTCAGCGTGTTTTTGATTCCCTTTGTGAAATAAAAGATGCGGATTGACCGGAAGGGAAGATAAGAGTGAAGCATCTTTGTAATTGTTACAGATTTGACACACTTATTCTATTCAAAACACTTGATATCCCTTTTTAGATGGGGTAAAATGAAATAGTTAAATCAAAAAAAGGAGTAAAAGGAGAAAGAAAATGGTTTTTGCAGATCTGTTTTTTCTGTATTTGTTTCTTCCGCTTTGCCTGATCTGTTATTTTGTCAGTAAAAAGCTGAAGACCAAGAATTTAGTGCTGATCGTTTTCTCTTTGATCTTCTATGCGTGGGGAGAACCGCTCTGGGTGATCCTGCTGCTTTTCAGTGCCGCGTTTAACTGGTATATGGGCACGCTGATCGGCAAGCATAGGGAGCAAAAGGCAGGAAAGCTTGCGGTGGCTGCGGCTATCGTTGTGGATATCCTGCTGCTGGTCATCTTCAAGTACAGCGGCTTCCTGGTAGAGAACCTGAACTACTTCCTGCACACATCGCTGCCGGTACCGCAGATTACTCTGCCCATCGGCATCAGCTTCTTCACCTTCCAGGCTATTTCCTATGTGATCGACTGTTATTGGGAGACTGTCACACCGCAGAAATCCTTCAAGAAATTTCTGCTCTATCTGTCACTCTTCCCGCAGCTGATTGCAGGCCCGATCGTGCGTTACAGCGTGGTGGAGAATGAGATCAATAAGAGAAAGTCTACGATCAACGACATCAGCGAGGGTGCCATGCGCTTTATCGTGGGACTCGCCAAGAAGGTTATTATTGCCAATAACCTGTATGCGATCGTCAGACAGTTCTATGGAGATGTAAATGCGAACCAGTACAATGACATCTCTTCCATGTCCTTCCTGGGCACATGGTTCGTCATTATCTGCTATTCGCTCTATGTATATTTCGATTTCAGCGGCTATTCCGATATGGCAATCGGTCTGGGCAGAATGTTCGGCTTCCACTTTGACGAGAACTTCAAGTATCCGTTCATCTGTAAGACCATCAGTGAGTTCTGGCAGAGATGGCACATCTCTCTGAGCTCCTTCTTCAGAGATTATCTGTTCTATGCGCCCATCTTCGGCAAGCCGAGAAAGTATGTAAATCTGTTCCTGGTATGGTTCTGCACCGGCTTCTGGCACGGTGCCGCCTGGAACTACATCTTCTGGGGACTGTACTACGGTCTGTTCCTGCTGCTGGAGATCAAGCTCGGCAAGAAGCGTATGAAGAAGTGGCCTGTCTGGCTGACCCATATTTACAGTAAGCTCATTATTGTGGTGGGCTTCGGAATCTTCTGCTTCTCCGACCTCAACCAGCTGGGCAATTTCTTCCTGAACATCAGCGGCATCAGTATGGCAACCCACGGAAATGCGTTTGCCGATCAGCTCACCTGGAGTGTATGCCTGAAAAACCTCTTCCTCATTGCAGCAGCCATCCTTGTTTCGATGCCGGTACTGCCGAAGCTCAAGAAATTCTTCTTTGAATGGGGCAACAACGTGGTCTACACCACCGGCAAGGTGATGGCGGCGGTGGGATGCTGCTATCTGCTGATCATGTCCAGTATTCTGCTGGTGGACACCACCAACAATCCGTTCCTGTATTTCCGTTTCTGACCGGTCGAGTAAAGGAGGAGAATGATGGATAAAAACCCCAATGAACAGACACCCAAGAAAAAGCCTTATAATTCCTATAAACGTTCTTCCGTCAGCAAATTTTCTTCCATGATTACGCTGTTCATCATGGTGCCGGTATTCGCATTGATCGGCATATTTATGCTGGTGTTCCCGAAGTCACAGGAATCCATGATTGAGAAGCGTAAGCTGGCGAGTTTTCCGGAGCTGACCTTTCAGAACTATTTCTCCGGCGACTTCACCAGGGGGATCAATACCTGGTACACGGATACCGTGCCGTTCCGAGACAACTTCAAGAATGCCGGCAACGGCTTCAAGGGGATGTTCGGCATCACCACGAATGATTCCGTAAATGTGGTAAACAACCTGAAAAAGGTAGATAAGAAACCCAAGAACGAAGACAGCAAGCCGACGGAAACCTCCAAGGCTCCTGCGCAGAGCAAACCCGAGCAGAGTCAGGCCCAGCAGAGCGGACAGACATCTGCGGAGGCAAGCAAGACAGAGGAGAGCAAGCCCGAAGAGAGCAGCTCACAGAAGGATTACCGTGAGGAGGACGCGGATTATACCGTGGAGAATGGTATCATCGTTGTCCATCAGGACGGTCACTACCGTGGCCTGGAGCTGTTTGGCGGCGGTACGGGCAACGCCTATGTTGAGGCATTGAACACCCTGAGAAGCAAGCTTGACAGCAAGATCAGAATGTATTCGATGATCGCACCGTTGGCCAGTGAGTATTACACCCCTGCCAACTACACCGATTATACTGCCAATCAAAAGGAATACTTTGACGAGCTGGCGTCCCGCCTTGACAAGGGGATCACCAGTGTGGATATTGACACCGTTCTGGCAAAGCATGTGGAAGAGCCCATCTATTGCCGTACCGACCACCATTGGCAGCCCTTGGGTGCATATTATGCCTGCGAGGAGTTCGCAAAGACGGCAGGTCTCGACTTTAAGGATCTGAGCACCTATAAGCCCGTGACGATTGAGGGCTTTGTGGGAACGATGTATGCTTTCTCCGGCGGTGATATCAACATCAAGAACGACCCGGAGGACTTCACTTATTACATCCCCGAGAACTATTCAAAGTGCAAGACCGACTTCTATGATACTTCCTTCAACTTTGATTATACGGGCAGCTACTTCAAGCAGGTGGGTGATCCGCAGTCAAACGCATATCTCACCTTCTTCGGCGGTGACGAGCAGATCGTCAAGATCCGGACGGATGTGAAGAACGGCAAGAAGCTCATTGTCATCAAGGACAGCTACGGCAATGCCGAACCCGGCTATTACATGGGCTCCTATGAGGAAATCTACATTGTCGATATGCGTTACTTCAACCTGAATCTGGTGGATTTCATCAACCAGATGGGAATTACCGATGTGCTCTTCACGATGGTAACGTATTCTGCCTTCGGCGGCAATGCGGATAACCTGATGAGCCTCATCACCCAGAATCCCGGTCAGACGATCGTTGACGGCTATGACCCCAACGACTAATTGAATAACACGACACATAAGGCTAATTCTTGACGGACTCAGTCTGTCGGTTAGCCTTGTGTTTATATCACGAGAAGGAGAGAGAACATGAAGGAACTGGAATATCCCTTTGATTCCGAGTATATCATCAAAAAAAGAAAGTCCCTCAAGCGCGCCCTGCTGGCGGACGGCAGCAAGCGTCTGAAAAAGAAGATTGCGGTTTTCGGCGGCTCAACGACCAATGATATTGTGGTATATCTTGAGCTGTTTCTGCTGCAGAACGGTATTGAGTCGGAGTTTTATCAGTCCGAATATGCCCAGTATTGGCAGGATGCGATGTTCCCGAGTGAGGAGCTGCTGTCATTCCACCCGGATCTGGTATTCATCCACACCACCAACCGCAACATCACATCATATCCGGACACCGGTATGAGCAGGGAAGAGGTTCAGGCGCTGCTGGAGAATGAATACGGCAAGTATGAGCAGATGTGGCAGAAGATTACGGAGACCTATCACTGTCCCATCATCCAGAATAACTTCGAGATGCCCTTCTATCGGATCATGGGTAACAAGGATTGTTCCGATTACCGCGGACGCTCCCATTTTGTCACGGCTCTGAATGAAAAGTTCTATGCTTATGCCGATAAGACCGAGGGCTTCTATATCAACGACATCAACTTTATCGCCGCCTCCTACGGCCTGAAAGCCTGGAGTGATCCGTCATACTGGAATATGTATAAGTATGCCATGTGTGTGGATGCGATCCCGGAATTTTCCTTTAACCTTGCGAATATCGTGAAGTCGGTATTCGGCAAGAATAAAAAAGCGCTGGCACTTGATCTGGACAACACGCTCTGGGGCGGTGTTGTCGGTGATGACGGTGTTGACGGCATCCAGATCGGTCAGGAAACCGGTGTTGCCCAGTCCTACTATGAGTTTCAGAGCTATATCAAGTCGCTGAAATCCCTCGGCGTGATTCTGACGGTCTGCTCAAAGAATGACCATGAGAATGCCATCGCCGGTCTGAATCATCCGGAAGGGGCTTTGAAACCGGAGGACTTCATCATCATCAAGGCCAACTGGGAAAACAAGGACAGGAACATTGTGGAGATCGCTGCCGAGCTGAATATTCTTCCGGACTCCATCGTCTTTGTAGACGATAACCCGGCGGAGCGTGCCATTGTCGAGGCACAGGTAGTGGGGGTGAGTGCTCCTGTGATGGACAGCGTGGAGAACTACATTTCCACCCTCGACCGCAACGGTTATTTTGAAGTGACGAACTTCAGCGAGGATGACCTCAAGCGCAATGAAATGTATAAAGCCAATGCCCAGCGGGCTGCCCAGCAGGCCACATTTACCGATTATAAGGATTATCTGCTGAGTCTGGACATGACAGCCGTGATTGATGACTTCCTGCCCGTCTATCTGCAGAGAATCACGCAGCTTTCCAACAAGAGCAACCAGTTCAATGTGACCACCAAGCGATACACCGCCACCGAGATGGAGGCTGTATTTGAGAGCAGCGAGTACATCCGTCTGTACGGCAAGTTGGTGGATAAATTCGGTGATAATGGCGTTGTCTCTGTTGTCATCGGCAAGAAGGATCAGGATGTACTGAATATGGAGCTGTGGCTGATGAGCTGCCGTGTGCTGAAAAGAGACATGGAGCTTGCCATGCTTGACAGACTGGTTGAGCGCTGCCGTGAGCAGGGCATCCGTACCATCCGTGGCTATTACTATCCCACCGCCAAGAACAATATGGTGCGTGAGCTTTATGGCTTCTTCGGATTTGAGAAGATCAGCGAGGACGAAAACGGCAACACCGTCTGGCAGCTTGACGTTGCGTCCTATCAGCAGAGGAACCATGTGATCAAGGTGGAAGATAATTCCGCCATTCAATCATAAATACAAAGGAGACTGGATTATGGATACGAAAACAATTTACCCGAGACTGAACAAGGTGTTTCAGGACGTGTTTGATGATGACACCATCACCGTCAACCCCAAGACCACCGCAGATGACATTGACGATTGGGACAGCCTGGAGCACATCACGCTGATCAATGCTGTGGAGCGTGAGTTCAAGATGAAGTTCAAGATGGGAGAGATCTCTTCCATGAAGAACGTCGGCGAGATGGCAAACATCATCGCCGCCCGTGCAAAGGCATAATCACCCGCAAAAAACAGGGCTGTTGCAGATCATGCAGCAGCCCTGTTTTTTGCCCCATAGGGGAAAGACCGATCAGAAAAAATGATGCACAAAAAAGACCTGCACCGAAATGCAGGTCTTTGAACGCTTAGGGAAAAATCAGTTGGTGATAGTTCTCTCGGATTCCTTATCGAAGATGTGGATCTTCTCAACGTCGAGAGCAATCTCGATCTCTTCACCGGCTTCTGCCACAGAGGAGGGATCAACACGAGCAACGCAGGAAGTACCTTCGATGTTGAGGTACAGATAGATTTCATTACCCATAAGCTCGGTGATTTCAACCTGAGCTTCAATAATGCTCTCTTCTGATCTCTCAAGGAATTCAGGCTCATCATGTACGTCCTCGGGACGGATACCCAAAACAACTTCTTTACCAACGAAGTGGGAAAGGATGTTCTTCTTATTCTTAGACTCAGGAAGCGGAATGGTGTATCTACCGAACTGGATGCCGTAGTCATCGCCGGATCTGACGATAGTAGCATCAATAAAGTTCATCTGAGGAGTACCCATGAATCCGGCAACGAACTGGTTACAGGGTCTCTCATAGAGGTTCTGAGGAGTATCGACCTGCTGGATGAAGCCGTCCTTCATAACAACGATACGGTCAGCCATGGTCATAGCCTCTGTCTGGTCATGTGTTACATAGATGAAGGTAGTGCCGAGTCTCTTATGGAGCTTGGAAATCTCAGTTCTCATGGCAGTTCTGAGTTTAGCATCCAGGTTGGAAAGCGGCTCGTCGAGAAGGAATACCTTAGGATCACGAACGATAGCACGGCCAAGAGCCACACGCTGTCTCTGACCACCGGAGAGAGCCTTCGGTTTACGCTCAAGCAGATGAGCAATATCAAGAGATCTGGCAGCCTCTTCTACACGTCTTCTGATCTCCACGGGGGGAGTCTTGCGAAGCTTCAGACCGAAAGCCATGTTATCAAATACGGTCATGTGCGGATACAGAGC
>ONEU01000057.1 GCA_900316925.1 uncultured Eubacteriales bacterium | reverse complement strand
CCGCTGCCGTCCTTGGCATCGACACGGATATCGTACTTCCCAACCTCTGTCGGCTTGACGGTTACAGCAGTCGTGGTGGAGTAATCCTGTGCTTTCGTCCAGTCGGTTTTGGTGCTCAGCTTATAGTAGACTGCGTATTGCTTGGTACCTGTTCCGCCGGTAGACGAGCAATTTACAGTCACGCTCTGTCCTTGTGTAATAGTGGCGGAAGAGACGGTGGAGGTATTGGTAAGTGCCGGGGCATTTTTGCCGATCCTGGCAAAGGCGGTTGTCACATGATCCTTGTCAAACTTTTCCAGACTGCCGTCATCATCCTGACTGCCGGACTCACTGTCACCGGCGTGGTCATTCATCGACAGATCATAGGGCAGGCTGTCCACACCGGACTGGCCGCCGGTCAACACCAGCATGACGCCTATGCCGCCCTGCTCGATATCCTCTTTGGTAATGCCCAGACGGGAGAGCTTCACGGACATTTCATAGTGGTAATCCATCGAGGCGCTCCGGTGCCCGACGGTATTGAAGTCCACCCACTCTGCATCAGGACTGCACATATCTCCGGCGGGGCGTCCCGTTCCGTTGATACCGTACACATTTTTACTGATGATGCCTTTCTCGTAGCTCAGTTCGATCCCCGACTGAGCTCCTTCTCCCATGGGCGCCGGATCAATCCGTCCCCGCTGCCGGCATAGATAGCCGCATCACTGCCGCCGTTGGTAGACACGGCGATCAGTCGGTTGAAGCTCTTCTCAAAGGTAATCCCGCTGTTCCAGAGCGTCCCGCCGTCCCATGTTTTGCCGTTCTTACCGATGGTGTCGGACTTTCCCGTATCCACAGCAATAAACATCGGCAGATTCATCTGTTCATAGAGAGTGCCGTCTGTCAGCGGATACTCCTCATCAGGAGCCACCACATCCTGTACATTGGTCATTTCCCACATCAGATAGAGCTTTTCGTCATCGTATGCGCCATAGAGTGCATAGAGATCCGTCGGCAGCTCATACATTGCGTCCGGACGGTACACGCGCGGGTCATCATTCGCCGCTCCCTGGGCAATCAGCATACTGCTGTCCCAATCATCCACAGCGCCGTCCACCGTAATCGTTTTCTGCACGCCCATTCCGGTTTTATTCACGGAGTAGTAATCCGCCACCAGTGTGTCATTCGCCGCAGATGCCGCCCACCGCCCAACGAAACAGTTCCTGTAACGATTGTCAGTGCCGTCATGCTGCTGAGTGTTCGTTTCATTCCTTTTTTCATCATTTCAAGCACTCCTCCCCTATTTTATGGTTTTATACTAACACATTGTTTTTTTAAATTCAATTTTTCTTGTAACTTCCTTTCACCGCCTCCCATAAATCGTCATATCTGACCATATCCATTTCTCATTTTTATCTATTTTCCCCAGTACGGCTGCCCTTCCGGTCACACCGCTTGTCTGCCGGAGGGGAACAGCACCCTCACATTCCCTTTATTATAGCACTATCCTGACCCTGTCGCGTTCTTTTCCGGAAATTTCTTCACAAAAAATCAGCATCAGAAAAGCCGCAGATGATCTCTTTTCCGAAAGATCACCTGCGGCCGTCCGCATTACGTCTGATTCTTTTTCAGTACCGAGCGGCTGATGCGCTGATATACGGGTCTCATGGTCATTCCCTGGATCACCGTGGTAAAGAATACGATGGCATAGGTACCGCCGAGAATGACGTAATAGATATTCTCCGGCACCATTCCCTTTGTGCTGAGCGCCAGCGCAACGGATAAGCCTCCGCGCAGTCCGCCCCATGTCAGCAGCTTGATAAAATTGAGCTTGTTGTATCCGTCAGGGATCTTTCCGATCATCAGTGACGACACAGACAGGCTGCCAAAACGGGCAATCAGGTTTATCACAATGGCGACCAGTGAAACGAGGATGACGTGCTCCATCTGCAGGATATGGACAAATGTCAGTCCCAGCATGACGTACAGCAGCGAATTGAGCAGCATATCAATTGTTTCCCAGAAGGAATCAAAGAGCTGTGCCTTTTCGGGGATATCCTGGGCGCAGCAGCGTGAACGCAGCGTGGAAAACAGGATGCCGCAGACCACCGATGCGATTGCTCCCGAAAAACCGAGCCATTCGCAGATCACATACGCCAGCGATACATTCATCAGGCTGACAAAGATGCCGAGTGCAGCATTTTTGGTATAGCGGTACATCAGGAAGCAAACGGCTGTGACCGCAACGCCTACCGCAACCGCTCCGAAAATCTCCTGGAGCATCACGCTGACAAAGCCGGCGGAGGAGGTGGCTGTCACAAGACCGGAAAAACACACAAACAGGGCAACGCCAACGCCGTCGTTGAACAGGGATTCTCCCTGGATCAGAAAAGAGATGTTCTTGGGCAGACCGAATTTCCCGAGGATACTGGTTGCCGCGATGGGATCGGTAGGGGCAACGATGCTGCCGAACATCAGGCAGACCGGCAGGGACACGGGCAGTCCCAGCAATAAACCCGCCCCATAGAACAGCAAGCCGTAGAAAGCTGCTCCGAGCAGAGTGCAGACAAAGGCCAGCACCGAAACCTGCCGGGAAAATTTCCTGAAATCCGACAGTTTCATGTGGCAGGCTCCCGCAAACAGCATGAATGACAGAACGCCGTCCACCAGAAAGCCTTCAATATTGAGGAAATTCGCCTTTTCGAGCACATCGCCGACAGACGTTCCCCTGGTGAATGTCACCGTCACAAGCAGGAAGATACCGGCCACCGCCGAAAAAAGCATCAGTGCGATCTCATGCGTGAATTTGCTCACCTTTTCGTTAAAGAATCCGAACAGGCACACCAGCGAGATCAGCACGACAAATATTACCAAAAAATTCTCCATCCTGAATCATTCCTTCCTGCCGCGGCAAAAGCCAACGGGGTTGATTTCCGTCACAGAAAATCGTTCCCGCTGGCACAGACATCCCGCGCCATCAAGATTATACCACAGTCTGTCCAAAGAAGGAACCGGTTTCAACGGATTTTTCATCCAAACGGGATATTTTTGTCCAACAAAACAAAGACACGGAAATTCCCTTCTGCAAGAGCTTTCCCTGTCTTTGAGGGGTTACTTTTTCAGGAACTGCTTGATATCCCTGATGACCTCGCCGCTGAGCTTATCCTTCAGGATGACATGGCGGCAGCCCTCATAGAGCTTCATCTCTGCCTGCGCACCGCTTTCCTGCAGTCTGTTGCAGACATCATGGATAGCGCTGCCGTAATTGCCCAGGGGATCGTCTGCCCCGGAAAGCAGCAGGATGGGCTTTGTCTTATCTATCTCGGTGTACCACCATCTCTTGTTACATTCGTCGCTGAGGGTCAGAAGATCCTCCATGGCGGACATGGTGAACTCAAACGAACACAGCGGGTCGTTTTCATATTCCCGCCTGGATTCCTCCATGCTGGAAAGCCAGCCAAGCTCTCCGTCTTCCGGGAACCGTTCATTATAACTGCCGAACACCTGCGTCTGGATCACAGGAGAAACATAATGCTCTCCCCGGATCCCCTTGACGGTCCTGATCAGGGCGATTCCCAGACCGCACTGCGGATTGTAGCCGCCGGTGCCCATGACGATCAGCTTATCCTGATGGTTGAACTCGGCAGCGTTGAGACGGACGATGAACGATCCCATGCTGAATCCCATCAGGACATACGGGATATCCCTGCCGTATTCCTCACGAACGTCCTCCGCAAACACGGTCACATCATTCACCAGGTGGCGCCACCCGTCATGGCTGCTGAAATAGCCGAATTCCGACGGATTGTCTACCGTATGGCCATGCCCCAGATGGTCATACCCAAACACCAGATAGCCCTCTTCCGCAATCTCCCGCATAAAGGCATCATAGCAGCCGATATGCTCCCTCATTCCGTGAGCAATCTGGAAAATGCCCTTGATCTCTCCCTCCGGAATATACATCATGCCTGCAAGATAATGTCTCAGGTCCGACGACAGTACCTTGCGGCTCTTCTTTTCTATATTCATACCACTCTCTCCTTTTTATGTACTCACCTGTGCAGCCTTTACCGCACGGTGCCATCCTTCCAACCGTCTTTCTCTCTCCGCCTCTTCCATTGCCGGCAAAAAGGATGTTTTCGTCCGGATCAGTTCCCGTACTTCCCGGCGGTCCCGGAAAAATCCCACCGCCAGTCCTGCCAGGAATGCCGCTCCGGCTGCCGTTGCCTCCTGCATGGCGGGACGCTGCACGGTCATTCCCGAAATATCCGCCTGGAACTGCATCAGGAAATCGTTTGCCGATGCGCCGCCGTCCACCTTCAGGCAGGATACTCTCTGTCCGCTGTCCGCCTGCATGGCGGTGAGCAGATCCTCCGTCTGATAGGCGATGGATTCCAAAGACGCACGCACAATATGCTCCACGCCGGTTCCTCTTGTCAGACCGGTGATGGTCCCCCTGGCGTGCATATCCCAGTAGGGCGCTCCCAGTCCGGCAAAGGCGGGCACCACATACACCCCGCCGGAATCCTTGATCTTTCCGGCAAAATAGGCGCTGTCCCGGCTCTCACGGATCAGTCCCATCTCATCCCGCAGCCATTGGATCACCGCTCCGCCGATGAATACGCTGCCCTCCAGGGCATATTCCGGTGCCTTGCCCTTTTCCGTGGCGGCAGCGGTGGTGATCAGACCGTTCCGGCTCATCACAGGCACATGACCGGTGTGTTCCAGCAGAAAACAGCCTGTTCCGTAGGTATTCTTGGCGTCGCCGGCCTCAAAACAGCCCTGTCCGAACAGCGCCGCCTGCTGGTCTCCTGCCAGGCCGCAGATCGGTATCTCCGCCCCCATTACCTGAATTACATCATATACCTCGCTGCTGCTCCTGATCTCCGGCAGCATCGTCTCCGGGATCTCCAGCCATTCCAGCAGCGTCTTATCCCAGCAGCCGTTCTCCAGATGATACAGCATCGTCCGGGACGCATTCGTTCTGTCCGTGCAATGAACACGTCCGCCGCTGAGCTTCCACAGCAGCCAGGTGTCGATCGTGCCGAACAGCAGGTCACCGTTCTGTGCCTTCTCCCTGGCTCCCGGAACATGGTCGAGGATCCATCTGATCTTCGTCCCGCTGAAATATGCATCCGGCCGCAGTCCGGTGGCGGAACGGATATACTCCTCCCGGCCTTCACGGATCAGCGTTTCACAGATATCGGCAGTTCTGCGGCACTGCCACACAATCGCGGGATAAACAGGCTTGCCGGTATGCCTGTCCCAGACAACGGTCGTCTCCCGCTGATTCGTAATACCGATGCCGGCAATCTCTTCCGGCGAGACACCGCTCTTGGCAATACACTCGGTCATGGCGGCGTATTGGTCGGCATAGATCTCCACGGGATCATGCTCCACCCAGCCTTCCTTCGGATAAAACTGTGTAAACTCATGCTGCGCCATACTGACGATGGCAGCATTCCTGTCGAATAATATCGCACGCACACTCGTGGTACCTTCATCAAGTGCCAGAAGATAGTTCTTCATACGCATCATCCTCCGTTACAATTATACAACAAAACGGTCTGTTCTGTAAACATAAGTCTCCTCGTTTTTTCTGACAAATTCGCATCAAACGGCAACAAACGAATTTATCACAATTGTCCGAATCCCCCTCAGACAGCAATGCTTCATCCCATCAGCCCCCGGGAAACGTCCTTTTCACCCCCCGCCAACAAGCAAATTTCATTTTGGCTTCTGATGGATATTGACTATTCCCGCCCCCCGGTCTTATAATAAAAGAAAACACACAAAAGAGGGAAAAACATGATATCTTTGTTCATTGCCATTGCTGTACTGATCGTCGGATTTCTCGTGTACGGCCGCGTGGCAGAAAAGGTCTTCTCGCCTGACGACAGAACCACACCCGCTATTGCCATCAATGACGGAGTGGACTGCATCCCTATGAAAACCTGGAGGGCTTTTCTCATCCAGCTCCTCAATATCGCCGGTACCGGCCCTATTTTCGGAGCGCTGATGGGAGCGGTATTCGGACCGGTCGTCTTTCTGTGGATCGTGTTCGGTTCGATCCTGGGCGGCGCCGTCCACGACTACATGACCGGCATGATCAGCTGCCGCCACAAGGGCGCTTCCATTGCCGAACTGTCCGGCATCTATCTGGGAAGGGTCGTCAAGTGGATCATGCGTGTCTTCTCTGTGGTACTGCTGGTTCTCTGCGGCGTCGTGTTTGTGACAAGCCCCGCCGGTCTGCTCGATAACCTCACGCCTGACTGGATGAACGGTACCTTCTGGGCAATCGTCATCCTCATCTACTACCTGTTAGCCACCCTCCTGCCCATTGACAAGCTCATCGGCAAGCTCTACCCGATCTTCGGCATCCTGCTGATGACGATGGCTGCGGCCACCATCGGCGGTATTCTCTTCTCCGGCGGCAGGTTTCAGATCCCCGAACTGACTCTGCAGAATCTACACCCGGCAGGAACCCCCGTCTGGCCGTATATGTTCATCACCGTGGCCTGCGGCGCTATCTCCGGCTTCCACGCCACGCAGTCGCCGATGGTCGCCAAGTGTACCAAAACCGAAAAGGACGGCAGGAAAATTTTCTACGGCGCCATGATCTGTGAAGCCGTGATCGCTCTCATCTGGGCAGCCGCCGGCGTGGCTTTCTACGGTACTACCCAACTGCTCAGCGATGCCCTCAAAAACGGCGCTTCCAATGTCGTGTATGAGATCTCACAGGGCGTTCTCGGTTCCTTCGGCGGTTTCCTTGCCATTGCGGGCGTTGTCATCTGCCCCATTACCTCCGGCGATACCGCTTTCCGCAGCGCCAGACTCATTGTCGCCGAAACCTTCCATCTCGATCAGAAGAAAATCAAGAACCGCCTGATTGTGACCATCCCGCTGCTCGCCATCGGCGGTCTGATTACCTGGTTCTCCATTGTGGACGCCAACGGCTTCCAGATCATCTGGCGTTACTTCTCCTGGAGCAATCAGACGCTCGCCGCCATCACCCTCTGGACGATCAGCGCCTACCTGCTGAAAAAAGGAAAATACCGGTTCGGCTCTCTGTTCACAGCGCTGCCGGCGGTATTTATGACTGCCGTGACCATCACCTACATCCTGACTGCGAACGAGGGCTTCCGTCTGGATCATACCATTTCGTGCATTGTCGGTCTTTCGGCAGCGTTCATTCTGTTTGTGGTATATCTGGTCGTTTTACTGCGTCGGACGTCTCAGAAACGCTTAGCCCCGCCTCTTCCCGACAAGCAATAACAATCTTCAACGCACTACCCAAAACAAACCTGCCACTACCATCCCCGCGGCGCACAGCCTGCGCTCCCAATTTACCGGCGACTGATTGACTAAATAATCCCGGAAGAATTGTGGTCGTCTACGGCTGCAAAAAACCTCCTCTGCAACTGTAAAAAACTCCTCTGCAACTGCAAAAACCCCCTCTGTAACTGCAAAAAATCTCGTCTACCACTGCAAAGAAGCAGGCACGGGTACTCTGAGTTGAGTAACCGTGCCTTCAGTTTTGGATGAAACAGCCGTTAAGCGCCCCGTCAAGGGGCGTGTCGGCGGGCAGAGAAAAAATCGGCGCAAGCCGCCGTGCCGGATGTTAGCGACACAGCAGTTTCGCCATAAACGTACAGAGTGAGCGTCAGCGAACGACAGCGTGACACGGGTGCGCAGGCTCTGCGCCGGGATGTTGACAGAATATAGGGGATGATATAAAATGGAGGTATTATCGGAAAGATGTTTTGCGGCTTTGACAGACCCGGTACGGTAGTGAAGAATACGGGGGTCAGACAGTTTTTCATCATAGACAGGACGGAGGAATTGTATGAGCACTTATGAAGGGATTATTATTCGTAACCGATTGAAAATCTATTTTAATCCGACCCATGAAATATCGGGGGAAAATACTGCACAGCGCACCCCTGTGAATATCAATACACTGCTGCCCCATTCGGAACACCATAATATTGTCCTTGATTACGATCCTCATAACCAGGAGGAAACCAATATGGTTGCCGAATGGGACAACAAACGTGTCAGGATCGTGTTTGATCCTGCCTCAAGGGCTGTAACGCATGATTGGGTGGAAGACTGTCAATATCATTATGCCGGGCTGATACACCGGCAAGTCGGTGACAAGACTGTTTATGCTCTCTCGGCAAAAAATCTGTCGGATACTAACAGCATCACCATCCTGGACACTCCTGCCGACCCGCCGCAGGAACCGCATGAACCGGGTGAAGCCGCAGAAACGCCGCAGTGCAGTAATACGACAGAAACGCCTGCCGATGAAGCAGCCGCTCCGGACACCGGGAACGAAAACCAACAGCGCCTGGAGGAACTGCTCCGACAGCTGGAGGATGCCAGAAATGCATTGGGAATTGCCGGGGATATCGAACAACTGAAAAAAGAAAAGCAGGCTTTGCAGGAACATATCCACCGGCTGACAGATGAAAGCAGCAGCCTCGAAACACAGTTTGAAAAAATGACCCGTACCTATCACGAAAAGATGGTCAATATCTCTTTCGACGGCTTCATGGCAAGTAAAATGCTGCGCGCCGCCGCCGACTGGGAAACTGAAAATACCGTCAGTCAACAGCGTGAACTGCTTGATAAAATCAGTCATGTGACGGCAAACCATTTAGAGCCTGATGAACTCATTGATTATCTCTGCCGCACGATCCAGATCGCCCGCGATTACGACAGGAATACCATCATCAATCTTGCCATCTGTATGACACAGGGGTTCCTGACGGTGTTCTCCGGAGAACCCGGCTGCGGCAAGACCTCTATCTGCAATATTCTGGGCAACGTCCTGGGGCTGAACCGGATTGCCGGCCTTTCCGGCTGTGATGACCGCGTCAACCGGTTCGTTACCGTGCCGGTGGAGCGGGGCTGGACCTCCAAACGGGATTTCGTGGGTTATTATAACCCCCTCACCAAAACCTTTGATAAAAGCAACCGCCAGATCTATGATGCTCTTTGTCAGCTCGATGCCGAACAATCACAAAACCGCTGCACATTGCCCTACCTCATTCTTCTGGATGAAGCCAATCTCAGCCCCATGGAATACTACTGGTCCGATTTCATGCGGCTCTGTGATAATACCGCCTTACCGAGAACCGTTAATCTCGGCGAAAACTATATCTTCCGGATCCCCGAAAACCTGCACTTCGTCGCAACCATCAACAACGACCATACCACCGAAACACTCTCCCCCCGTCTGATCGACCGTTCCTGGATCGTCACATTGCCGGGACAGGAGCAGAAAACCCTCAAAGATGATACCATCCCCCCGGAAAAGATCAGGGTGGTCTCCTGGGAGTCTCTCCGCAATGCCTTTATTTTCAACCCGGACGACTGTAACCTGCCCGGCAGGATCGGGGATATCTATCAGAAGATCATCAGCCTCCTGAAGGAACAGCGCTTCCCGGTCAGTCCGCGTATCGACCATGCCATCAAACACTACTGGAAAGCGGCTTCCACCTGGATGGAAGGCAGTTCCCCCGACATAACCGCCCTCGATTATGCGGTAGCTCAGCGCATCCTTCCCAAAATCGCCGGCAGCGGCGAGCAATTTGAAGAATGGCTCGGGGATTTCCAGAACCTGTGCAATGACAACGGACTCCGTATGTCCGTACAGCTCCTTTCGGGAATCATCGCACGAGGCAACGATCAGATGAAGTATTATCAATTCTTCTGCTAAGGAGGGAGCCAGATGGCAGAATGCTCTTTGACATTGTATCCCTTCAAGAGTAATCCCTTCACCGTGAAGCTGTCTGAACGCAGCGGGCAGCTCCGCCGTTCCGGCAGCATCGGGAACGACCGGTTCTCCGATCTCCTTGACAGCTTTACCCTGCAGCACGATGCCAACGGCAGGATCGCTGTGGTTTATTCCCACATCAGCTACTCCTTCTTCCTTGACTCACAGGACCCGGAAAAGATCGACGGTGTGGAGGTCTACATCAACGACCAGAAGGAACCCTGCCGGTCAGAAAATGGAACGATCCGCTTTCCCGGCGCCAATTCTGACGGACGCATTTTTCTGGAATGTTACGGCTATGTGACGATCACCCTGATCCTCTCCCTCCGGGACGGCACAAAACAGATTTTCAGCACCGACTATCTTCCGGTCATGGTCAGACAGGGTCCCTTGAATGATGCCGTCAGCGCCATGACAAAATATGTGTATGAAAATCAGGAGCTTCTGCAGCTGGACGGCAAAATAAGGGGCCGTTATCAGGCAAACCTCAAGGAAAACGGCTTACAGAATCTGTCGGCGCTGCTCATTCTTGCCAAGGAGATCGCACTCATTTACGAAACCAGCTACGGCTTTTTCAAGACCAACTCCCGCACCCGTCTGGAAAAGGAGTCCGTGATCGACCGGTTAGAGCACGTCCAGGCCATTACGCCGGCAACCCTCACCTATATTGCTTCCCATCCGGAGCAATTGAAGCCCGTCAACAGTCCTGTCGGCATCCGTGTCCACAGCCGCTGCTATCAGCCCGAAAAAACCCTCGCCATGCACCAGATCAATTCCTATGATACCTACGAGAACCGGGTGGTACTCAGCTTTTTGCGGAAAATGGTAGATGAGGTCTCGGAAATGCAACACCGGTGCGCCAATCTGCTCTCAAAGCTGTCGGCTGTCCTGCCGGAGGACGAGATCCCCCAGAACGCCAACCTCCCCAGAAGCATCACTTATGTCAATTCGGGCTTTTTCATTTTCTATCAGACGGAACACCTGCTGGTGAATGCACAGCAGGTGCTTCAGCAGCTTTACAATACCTTCACCCATCTGTGGCGCCTGTACAGCCACACGCTCCGTATTCCCCAGGAAAGCATGATGCATAAGCCGCGTCCCTCCGCCATCTTCCTGGCCGTTCCCCAATACAACAAAATCTTCGTCAAGATCCATCAGTGGTTCACCTTCGGCATCTATGATTTTTCAAAGGAAAAGTATATGCTGTCGTTTATGAACATCACCTCTCTCTACGAAAGATATCTGCTCATCAAGATGGCAGACTATTTCCACACCAACGGCTATTCCCTGTGGAGCGGCAGCACCTTTGCTTATCCGATGATGGAATACGCCAGGTATGAAAACACCACCTGCCGCAATACGTTTCTTTTCCGGAAAGAAAACACCCGTGTGACCCTGTACTACCAGCCGGTGATCTATGACAACCGCTACCGTCAGCAAAACGGGATAGGACTGTACAGGAACAATTCCATTCCGTCCCGCGATCAGGATGACACGAACGATTCCCCCCATCATACCGGCATGAAATACTACACCCCGGATTACCTGCTCAAGGTCGAAAAGGACGGACACGCACGCTACTTGATCCTGGATGCAAAATTCAGCAGTCCGGATACCGTCAGAAAGCACTCCGTCCGTGACCTGGCATTCAAATATCTGTTTTCCCTCAGCACCCTCGATCAGTCGGATACACTGACAGGAATGTGCCTCCTCTGCGGTCAGTGCGCAGAGGGCAATACCCTGCAAAGCGCCTATGATCTCTCCGGGCAGGATATTTCTCCGTCGGCAGATATCCTGCCCATGATCGAAAAAATAATCCCCCCGGAAAACCATTTCCGTTTCCTGGGTGATGTGTTCGGAAGGTTATTCAGATAATTCCACGCCGTTTCATCCGAAAGTCCCGCTGTCCCGTGCCGGATGTCAGAAATACAGCCGCGGACTGCGGTATAGGGGAGAAACGGTGTATGCGGCGGTTCGGTTCCGCCGGAAAAAGGAGGCGACACCCGATGAAAAGCTTGAGGACATCCATACGCCTGGCAGGAATAGGCTGTCTGCTGCTGTGGGCGGGACTGAGTCTGTGGGGCTGTACGGTTCTGCTGCCGCAGGAGATCAGGGATAAAACCCTGACCACCTACTTCGATGACGAAAAGATCATTGCGGCACGATATTACACCCGTACAGAGGACCAGGACCGGTACCAGATCGACGAGCTGCCCGTGGGACAGCTCTCCGCACTGACAAAAAAGCTCAACAGCATGGAACTGGTGTACCGTTCCTTTCACACGGACTATTTCTGGGGCGGTCAATACGGTATCGAGCTGGAACGGCTCGACGGCAGATATCTCACCTACGACGGCACCCGGCTGGAGCTGCGGAGCGTTTCCGTCAGGGAGGGCTTCAGAAGTGACGATACCCTCAAGGGCGCCTTTCTGGAGGTATCCAACTGCGATTTCTGGGAGGAAATGAAGCCGTTTTTTCCGTCGCTCCAATAATCACCCCTGCCGGCAATACAGACAGCAGGTCATTCACCATCCATCCGTCACAAAAAGGGAGGGGCTTCTCCGTGAAGCCGCCTCCCTTTGATTTTTGTCAGATCCCCCCGAAGCGTGTTCTCTGCATCATGCTCCGTCTGTGGATGTCTGACCATCCGTTACGCTTTTCCGTTTTTCAGTGTGCAGGTAAACCGGATCCTGCCGCTGCTCCAGTCCGCTTTGATCGTGCCCTTATAGCGCTTGACCAGCGACTCCGCGATGGACAGTCCGATGCCGTAACCGCCCTTCTCCGAGTTGTGGGATTCATCCGCACGGTAGAACCGCTCAAAAAACCGGGTGTAATCGACATTCTCGCCTTCCCGGTAATCATTCGAGACCGTCAGGCGGATGGTCTTGCCCTTTTGCGAAAGCTCCGTCTTTACCGTACCCTTGTCGTCACAATATTTGATTGCATTGTCGATCAGCAGCGTTGCAAGCTGTTTGACGTGTCCGTCCACCGCCTGCATGGTGATCCCCTCTTCGATGTGCTCCTCCATGTTCTTTCCCGACTGCTGCGCCACACTCGCAAAGGCTTCCGCCGCTTCCCGCACCACTGCCGATACATCCGTTTCCTTCAGATCATCCTGCTTGCCTGCCTCATCCGCACGGGCAATCTGTATCAGCTCCTGGATCAGCTTTGTCATGTTTTCCGTCTGCCGCAGGGTGGACTGGTTCCACTCATTTTCACCGTTAATCATCATGTCCAGCTCCGTGTTGGCACGGATCACCGCAAGGGGCGTTTTCAGCTCATGGCCGGCATTGGTGATAAACTGCTTCTGAAGCTCTGCATTTTTGATCTCCGGCTGTATCATGCGCTTGGACAGCAGCCTCACTAACAGGAACATTCCCAGCGCACCCATCAGGATCAGCAGCGATATGATACTGATGAGCCGCTTGGTCATCCGGTTCTGGACAGAGGCATCCAAAAATACGACCATTCTGCCTTCGTCGGTATCCGCCACCTGATAGACATAGTTGCCGTAGTAACCGAAGAACGGCCCACGGTTCACTACCGCCTCGCCGTATTCCAGCGCCTGTTCCGGACTCACGGCAGCAATATTATTGGTAATGGTCTCCTCGGCTTTGCCGTTCTCCGAGAACAGCACCGCAAAATAACGGGTGGAATACCGGAACTCCGGGGAGCTGTCAAGAGCCACGCCAAAAACGTCCTCCAGGAAATCCGAAAGAGCGTCCGGCGAGTCGCCATCCCGTTCATGTTCGATCCCGGTGATATAACCGCCGTTTTCCGCCACATGGGTCAGGACTTTTTTCCATTGACGGACGTTGGTTTGCAGGTTCAGACACAGGATCAGCGTACCCATCATCAGCATCACTGCCAGAAACGACAGAAAGGCGGACAGTGTAAATTTTCTCCGCAGCTTTTTGATTGCCTGTTCATTCATACAGCATCCTCCTTTTCATCCCCCGTCCATGTTCACCTTCACAAACAGGATCATACGTCTTTCATCAGTTACGCAAGGGTGTAACCGTTTTGTTCATCTCCCATGATCTGCACGGCGGAAGCAATTGCCTTGAGCTTCCGTTTCAGATACGAAATATACAGCCACACCATCTCCGGCTTCGCATCCGGGTCATTATTCCACACATGCTCCAGCAGAAACGCAACGCTCAGCGGCCGTCCCTGGTTGAGAATCAGCGTCTGCATGAGCTCAAACTCCTTGATGGACAGTCTCACGGTATTCTCCGAGCCCAGTTCCAGCGACGCTGAACGCAGCGACAGATCGTGATAGGTCAGATCGTCGGTGCTGTACTGGGTCTTGCGCCTGGTGAGAGCCCTCACCCTCGCCAACAGCTCCTTGATCGCAAAGGGCTTGGTCAGATAATCGTCTGCCCCCGCATCAAGTCCCGTTACCCTGTCCTCAATCTCTGCCTTGGCGGTGAGCATCAGCACCGGTGTGATGATATTCTTCTGCCGCAGTTCCTTCAGCACCTGGATCCCGTCCTTCTTCGGCATCATCACATCCAGGATGATACAGTCGTAGGAATCCAGCTCCAGGCGGTCCGTTGCTTCCTGCCCGTCAAATACGGCGTCTACCGTATAGCTCTCATGGGTGAGCACCGCCGTTAATGCTCTGTTCAGATCGGGGGTATCTTCTGCCAGTAATATTTTCATGGTCATTCTCCTTTTCAGTCAGTTTCCAGAATCATATCGCGGATGGTCTGCATGGACAGATCGGTGGATGCAAGCTCGTCTGCACACCGCTTCAGTTCGTTGACAATCAGCTCCGTCCTGGCGCCGACCTCCTTTTTGTATTTCAGGTGGTGCTCCAGAGCTGCCCAGGTATCCATCGAGATGGTCCGCAGCTGGATCTCCGCATAATACTTCCCGTCGATCCGGATGATGATGTGATAGCTGCGGTAACCGTTGGGCTTGGCGTGCCGGATATAGTCCTTCTCTTCGATGAACTCGTATTTCCCCGACGCAAACAGCTGATCACGGATCTCATACACATCGTCCACAAATGCGCATACGATCCTCACACCGATGGCGTCCCTGATCTTCTGCAAGGCGGATTCCGTAGTCACCGGCAATCCCTTTCTCACACACTTCTCCCGCATACTTTCCTCGCTTTTGATCCGTGTGAGATAATGCTCCACCGGGTCCATTCCCAGCTTCTCCGTCATATTCTGCCTGATCCGGGCAATATGCTCCGACAGCGCCTCACAGGCTTTTTCCAATAACGGCCGATTGCTGCCGTAAATGCTTTCCGTTTCCCATTTTTTCTGTTCCATAGTATACCTCATTTTCTTTTTCCTGCGTAATGCAGTCTTGTGTTTTGTATTATAACAGGGTAATCGTCTTTTTTCAAGGAATCTCTATGACCGGTTTGTAAACAATACACAAGTTTTTTTCAAGCTTTGCTAACACTCCTGCGTCAGCACAAAAAACGTCAGGGGACTGATACAGATCAGCCCATCCTGACGCTTTAGTCATTTTTTGGAAATCATGCCGTCACGGTAAGCGTGAAGTCCTTATTGACCACACTTCCGCCGGCATCCTTTACCTTTACACGGATGGTATACACTTTGGCTGCCCTCGGGGTAATGGTCACCGTTGTATTATTCCGGTACTCCTGAACACAGGTCCAGTTTGTCTGGCCCTGCTGCTTGTAATATACCGCATACAGATAACCGCCCTGACCGCCTGTTGCCTTTGCTGTCACCTTGACGCTACTGCCCTTCCGGATTGTCCGGGCAGACAGTGTGGCGGTATTCTGCAGTTCTCCCTGTACCGTAACCGTGAAGTCCTTGTTCACCACACTACCGCCGGCATCCTTGACCTTCACTCTCACAAGATAGGTTTTGACTGCCTGCGGTGTTATTTTCACGGTACCATTCATCTTGTAATCCTGTACGCAGGTCCAGGTGCTGCCATTCTTCGGTCTGTAATACACCGCATAACGATAACTGCCCAGGCCGCCTGCTGCACTGGCTTTCACCTGCACGCTGCTGCCCTTGACGATCTTTTGTGCGGAAACCGTCGAGGTATTCTGCAGTTCCTTTTTCACGGTAACCGTGAAGTCCTTGTTCACTACATTGCCGCCGGCATCCTTGACCTTCACTCTCACAAGATAGGTCTTCACTGCCTGCGGAGTGATCGTCACAGTAGTTCCGGTCCCGTAACTCTGTACACAAGTCCATGTTGTACCTGCCTGGGGCTGATAATACACCGCGTACTGATAGCGGCCAAAACCGCCTGCGGCACTGGCTGTCACCGTTACGCCGCCGCCCTTGACGATCGTTTGTGCAGAAATCACGGAGGTATTCTGCAATTCCTCTTTCACCGTAACGGTGAAGTCCTTATTGACCACACTTCCGCCGGCATCCTTTGCCTTTACCCTGATAAGATACGTTTTGGCGGACTTCGGAGTAATGTTCACGGTATTCTGGGACTTGTAGCTCTGTACACAAATCCAGCTGGTACCGCTCTTCAGCTTATAATACACCGCATACTGATAGCTGCCCAGACCTTCTGCTGCAGCCGCAGTCACCTTTACGCTTCTGCCTTTGATGATCTTCGAAGCAGAAATTGCGGAGGTATTCTGCAGTGCATTTTTCACCGTGACGGTAAAGTCCTTGTTCACCACACTGCCGCTGGCATCCTTCACCTTCACTCTGACAGTGTAGGACTTTACCGATTTAGGAGTAATCGTCACGCTCCGATTGGCCTTAAAGCTCTGCACACAGGTCCAGGTACTGCCGCTCTTGGGCTTATAATACACCGCATACTGATAGCCGCCCTTACCGCCGGATGCATTGGCGGACACCTTCACGCTGCCGCCCTTGATGATCTTCTGCGCTGACAGAACCGATGTATTCTCCAAAGGGGTGCTTGTGTCGAGTTCTGTTTCAAAAGTACCGTTATTGTCGGTATCCACCTTCAAGCCGATCGTATTCTCATCAATCTCGTATACAAAGACCTTCTGATAATCGGTGCTGAAGTTGATACTGGCTTCGTTTTCACGGTTGTTGGCACGGATGGTGATCTCCCGGAGCTGATCGGCGGAAAGGACAAAGCCGTTTTTCCGCTTCTCCAGGGTGATCTCATGCGCTGCCGTACCGGAGACATCAACAGAGAACCAATCAGTCGGATAATCCTCGTCAAATGTCATTGAGAGAGAATACTGTCCTCCGTCGCTTTCCATGCGCACCAGACCCTTGTTGTCAAAGAGTACGGATTTGCCGGATGAGGAATAGGCCGACAGATCGCAGCTCTCGTAATCCATGTACAGATCCAGTGCATCAGCATCCTCCTGTGACACTTTATACGCTGCATCCGGATCAAACAGGTTATAACCGATGGTTCCCGTCGATGAGCCGCTGAGCAGCATGGAGTAATCCTCAACGATATCGCCGGGATCACTGCTCTGGTTCATGTAGATACCGTGGCTCTCCTGCATTTTGGAAACGGAACGGTTATTTGAAATCTGATTGGCGTCAATACGCGCTATATAATCACTTGTCTGCGTATTGTAATAATTCTTTCCCAGATAACCGCCCTTGTTGATGACATTGATATCTGCGCATACATAATTGAATTTTGCTCCCAGCTTCGAGTTGACACCATCAGCTGCGTAGGCCGGGATGATCCAGTCATAGGAATCACGCTTGAACCAGATGTAGGCTTTATTATTCTCGGCAAGAGAATAGTTCGGATCGTAGATCTGAATATAACCGTCATAGGTATTGTTGTTAATGGTTTTGCTGGAATAGCCATATCCGTAGGCGACAACCGCATGACCGCCAAAGCCATCCTTCTTGAAGCCAACCAGTACCAGTGATTCGGTCTTGAGCAGAGAGATGATATTCTCGATATTGATCTTATTGGAATAGTTGGGAACGCTCCGGTGCTGCTGGCGGGTCACATCCTTCACCTGGAGCATCTGATAGTAGGTAATCAGGGAACTCAGGTTGGATGAAGCAGAAGGAACATCCAATCCCTTGCTGGCAGGACGGTCCAGCTGATAAGCTTTCTGCGCCCCAGACTGGTAGTCAGAGAACTTCATCAGGCCTTTTTTTGCCAGCAGCAGCGTCGCCGCCATACCGTAGCAGGAGCCTCCGCGGGTATCGAGCCATGCCTTCTCTCTTCCGTAGCCGGAAAAGACCGTCGTGTATTCGGAATTGGACAACGCATTTTTCAGAGCATTCAGGTAGGTGGCATTGATCTTCTCTCTATAAGTGCTGTTGTACAATGAACCGTCCGAGGTGCTGTTATTGAAATTCCAGTTATCCGCTCCCCAGGTGAACTTGGAGACGGCTTGCTGGATCATAAATGTGGCGGTGGCCGTTCCCGTGTAATTATTCTTACCGGTAATCGTCACCCTGGCAGTACCTACTTCGGTATTATCCTGATAAGCCACCGAATAGTCGGTTGTCCGTTCCAAAATCACGCCGTCCAGCGTCACCGTGACAGTCGGTTTTTTTGCCTTGCCGTCATACTGATAGGAAGCCGTCTTTACCGTAACCGAAGCATTGCTGATTGGCCGCTTCTTAATAGTGAATGTCTTTTCCAGCGTACCGGAATAGTTTCCCTTGCCGGTAATCAATGCCGTACCGGTACCGGCATTGATATTATTCTGATATGTCACCGAATAGTCCTGATCGATAGTCAGACTATAGTCCCCCTGCTTGATAAGGATACTCGGCGTTTTCGCCACTCCGTCATAGACCAGCGAGGAAGAATTGCCGATACTGACGGTCGTTTCCGTCAGCTGCTTCTTACTGATACGGAAGCTCTTGGTCAGTGTGCCGCCATAGTTACCCACACCGGTAACGGTAACCTTTGCTGTTCCCGCATCGGTGTTGGAAGTATATTTTACCGTATATTCTTTGGAGACCGTGAGAGTTTTATCGCCGTCCTTTACGGTAACGGTCGGTTCCTTTTTTCCGCCGTCATAGGTGAACGAACTCGGTTTGAGTGTCAATGCAAAATCCGTGATTGGTCTCGGTTCAATAGCGAAGCTACCCGACAATGTGCCGGTATAGTTACCCTTGCCGGTTACTTTGATCTGTGCCTGACCGGCGTTGGTATTATCGGTATAGGAAACGGCGTAGTCGATGCCGGATGCAAGGGTTTTCGTACCGTTCTCCACCGTAACAGCCGGTATCTTCAGGCTGCCGTCATAGGTATGGGGACCCGCAGCAACCGTTAATGACATCCCCGTGATCGATTTCCTGCTGATAGTGAATGACCCGTTCAGTGTACCGCTATAGTTGCCCTTGCCGGTCACAATCACCTTTGCAGTACCAGCATTGATATTGGAAGCATACTGCACGGTATAAT
>ONEU01000073.1 GCA_900316925.1 uncultured Eubacteriales bacterium | reverse complement strand
TTGCAGACGAGGAAGAGTGTTGGATGATTGGAAGTCTGTCAGTCGTTGGTAACACGGGACCGGCAGCTTGCCGGCGCTGGCGCGCGAGATTGGTCGAATAGAAAGGGGCAGTTTCCCGCGCGCACACGGAAACGCGTATTGGGACCGGCAGCTTAAAATTGATTTCCGTGGGGGCAAGTAATTTTATCTTGATTATTGGAAATGAAACGATTATAATATACTATGTATCGGTATCGCCCGGAGAGAAGGGACGGCACCGGAACGAAAAGAATCCAACTGTATTGAGAGGTGGTTTTGCGTGAGTCCCGATCCGTATGTCAAACGAAGAACAGATCTGAAAACAAACGGGGCACACGCGGCAGCTGCGCCCTGAAAGAAAGGGCGAGTCTGATGATCAGCTATTACAAAACCGTTAACGGAAAAATCGAGGAACTGAAGGAATATGAGCAGGGCTGCTGGGTGAACGTGATTGCACCCGATGAGGACGAGGTTCAGTACCTGCTGGATTTTTTTGAGATTCCGCCGGAGCTGCTGCGTTCCGCACTGGATGACGAGGAGTCATCCCATATCGACAGCGAGGACGGTACCACCCTCATCATTATCGACGTGCCGGTGGTGGAGAAGGCACAGAAGAACATCACCTATTCCACCATGCCGATCGGCATTATGATTACCGACAAGAACGTCATCACCGTAGCACTTAAGGATAATACCGTGCTGAGCGAGTTCTCGGAGGGCGTGGTCAGAAATGTCGTGACCGGCTACAAAACACATTTTGTCCTGCATATCATGCTGCGCATGGCAACCAAGTATCTGCAGTACCTCAAGCAGATTGACAAGATCAATAACCGCATTGAACGTGAGCTGCGGCGTTCCGCCCGAAACGAGGAGCTCCATCAGCTGCTCGATATCGAGAAATCACTGGTGTATTTTTCCAGTTCCCTGAAAGCCGATGAGCTGACGCTCGAGAAGATCATGCGCGGCAGATATATGAAGCTCTATGACGAGGATCAGGATCTGCTGGAGGACGTGCTCATCGAGATCAAACAGGCAGTGGATATGGCTGCCATCCACCTCAACATTCTGACCGGTACGATGGACGTGTTTGCCTCCATCATCTCCAATAACCTGAACGTCATTATGAAGATTCAGGCATCCCTGACGCTGCTGGTCTCCGTGCCGACGGTGATTTCGGGATTCTACGGCATGAATATCGTCAGCGGTCTTCCCTTTGACAAGGCATGGTGGTTCCCGGTGGTGCTGTCGGGGGTGCTGATGCTGATGATGTACCTGATCCTCAAACGCAAGGGGATGTTCTGACAGACAGCAGAAGGAGGCGGTCAGCGTGAATGAAGAGAAGCTGTTCCATATCGGTATCACCAGGGAGCAGGGAGCGGCGTATGCGATTCTGCCCGGAGACCCGGGAAGGGTACCGCTGATAGCGGGATACCTTGACAAGGCACGGCCGCTTGCGAGTAACCGGGAATTTGTCTCCTGTGCCGGAGAGCTGGGGGGCGAGCGGGTGATCGTGATGTCCACAGGCATCGGCGGACCGTCGGCGGCAATCGCGCTGGAGGAGCTGGTGATGGCGGGTCTGAAAACCGCGATCCGGGTAGGGACCTGCGGCGGGATGCAGGAGAAGGTCATCCCCGGCGATCTGGTCATCCCCACGGCGGCGGTGAGAATGGAAGGAACCTCCCGGGAATATGCCCCGCCCGAATATCCGGCGGCAGCGGATTTTGACGTGGTGTGTGCCCTGACGGCGGCGGCGAAACAAAACGGCCTGCATTACCATACGGGCGTGATTCAGAGCAAGGATTCCTTCTATGGACAGCACGCACCGGAAACGATGCCGGTGGGGTATGAGCTGCAGGCGAAGTGGCAGGCATGGCTGCGGCTGGGAGTGCTTGCCTCGGAGATGGAGACGGCGGCGCTGATGACGGCGGCGGCGGCAAGAGGGGTGCGGCTGGGATGTGTGCTGCACGCGCTCTGGAACCAGGAAAGAAAAAAGCAGGGCTATGACGATCATAGCGTGTTTGATACGGAGTCTGCGGTAAGAACGGCTGTGGACGCCTTAAAATTGCTGATAAAAGCAGGGTGAGTATCAATGGAAAAGGGAAAAAGGCTGATAGCGGTAGTAGGACCTACGGCATCAGGAAAAACAGCACTTGCCGTACAGCTGGCAAAGAAGTATGACGGCGAGGTGGTGTCGGCGGATTCCATGCAGATCTATACCGGCATGGACATTGCCAGCGCCAAGCCCACAGAGGCGGAAAAGGAAGGCATTCCTCATCATCTGATGGATTTTCTGGACCCGTGCGAGAGCTTTTCCGTATCGGATTATGTGAAGCTGGCGGCCAGAGCCATCGACGATATCCTGAACCGCGGCAGGCAGCCGATCATCTGCGGCGGCTCCGGGCTGTATGTGAGATCGCTGATCAATAACATCAGCTTTGCGGACGAAGAAAAGAACGAGCAGCTCCGGCAGGAGCTGAACGACAGATATGACGAGGAGGGCGGCGAGGTGATGCTCCGGGAGCTGGAGACCTTCGACCCGGAAACGGCACAGCGCCTGCATCCCTCCGACAAGAAGCGCATTGTGCGTGCCATCGAGATCTACCGCTCCACGGGGATCAACATGACCGAGCATATCCAGCGCTCCCGGCTGGTGCCCTCGCCCTATGAGGTGACGGCCATCGGTCTGACCTTTGCCGACAGACAGAAGCTCTATGAACGCATCAACACCCGTGTGGACAGGATGCTGGAAAACGGGCTGGTGGAAGAGGCAAGGGATTTCTATGCCGACAAAAAGGGTCATACGGCTTCCGCAGCCATCGGCTATAAGGAGCTGCGCCTCTATCTGGAGGGGAGGATCTCGCTGGAAGCGGCGGTGGAGAAGCTGAAAATGGAGACCAGACGCTTTGCCAAGCGGCAGATGACCTGGTTCCGGGCGGATGAATACATCCACTGGATCGAAGTGGACTGCTGCGAGGATGTGCTGGCGGAGGCCGAAAGAATCATACAGGACGGAGGGAAGCCATGGATAAATCCGCATGGATCAGAAAAGGAATAATGATCGTACTCACCGGACTGGTGATTGCCTATGTGGTGTATGTGATCTGCCGGGCGAGCTTCACCCAGGTGAAGACCATCACCGCCAGGGAATCCGTTGCGTATCAGTCCATCAACTCCACCTGCTATATCGTGCGGGACGAGACGCTGATCGAATACGGGGGCGACGGGGTGATCTCCTACTCCGTGGAGGACGGCGAAAAGGTCTCGGTGAACCAGGCGGTGGCAGGGGTATTTGACAATGCCGACGCGGCAGGTACCAAGCAGGAGATTGAGCACCTGAAGACACAGATCGAATCGCTCACCATGCTGCAGAAAAACTCGGATGCACTGAGCCAGAGCCCCGACGAGCTGGACAAGGCCATCAGTACGGCGCTGGTGCAGTCCAACGAAGCCCTGTGCAGCGGAAAGCTGTCGGAGGCGGATACCGCGGCGGACAGCATCCTGTACTATATCAACGAGCGGCAGCTCATCACCGGCAAGGCTACCGACTATAATGATAAGATCAACCAGCTCAAGGCACAGCTCAATGAGCTGGAAAAGCTCAGCGTCAAACAGAAGAAGGGGACGGATATCAAGTCGCCGGTGGCAGGCTATTTCGTGAGCAGCGCCGACGGCTATGAGAACCTGGTCACCACCAAGCAGCTGGATACCATGCTGCCGGGTGACATTGAGCCCAAGGAGCTGCAGCCCATCACGGTGCCCCAGAAGGTGATCGGCAAGACGGTCAACGGGGTGTACTGGTACGCGGTGTGCCATGTGAGCGCGGAGGACGCCCTCAAGATCAAGAACGCCTTCACGCTGCGGCTGGATCTGCCTGCCGTCACGGCGGAGAAGATCCCGGTGGAGCTGTATGCCCTCAACCAGCGCAACAAGTCCTCCGATGCCATCGCAATTTTCCGGGGCACCTATATGTCGGATGCCATGGCGTCGCTGCGGCAGGGAGAGGCATCCATCATCCTTGACGAATACTACGGTCTGAGCGTGCCGAAATCCGCCGTTCACGAACTGGAGATGACCAGGACCGTGACCGATGAGGACGGCAATGAGACCGAAGAGACCCAGAATGTCACCGGTGTGTATGTCAGACGCGGCAATGAGGTGACGTTCCGGCAGATCTTCCCGATCTTCTCCGGGGAGAGCGTCGTCATCAGCAGTATGGACAAGAACCGCCAGCCCTTCTCCGATAAGGTGAAGGTGCTGGAAGCCTATGATGAGATCATCGTGGAAGGAGCAAATCTCTATGACGGAAAAATTATTGCCAGATCATCCTAAGGACCTGGAATATGTGAAGCGCAACTATGAGGAGGTAACCGGGAGGATCGCCCTTGCCGCCGGACGCAGCGGCAGGAAGGCGGAGGACATCACCCTGCTGGCGGCCACCAAAACGGTGGCACCGGAGGTCATCAATTATGCTGTGTCCCTGGGACTGCGCTATATCGGCGAGAACAAGGTGCAGGAGCTGCTGTCGAAATACGACGAGTACGACCTGACTGCGTGTGAGCTGCACATGATCGGCCATTTACAGACCAATAAGGTGCGGCAGATCGTGGGGAAGGTGTCGATGATCCAGTCGGTAGACAGCCTGAAGCTGGCAGGAGAGATCTCCAGGCAGTCGGTGAAGAACGGTGTGACCACCGATATCCTGCTGGAAGTGAATATTGGCAGAGAAGAAAATAAATCAGGGGTCTTTGCCGAGGCGCTGCCGGAGCTGCTGGAACAAACGGCCGCTCTGGAGAATATCCGGGTGCGGGGATTGATGACCGTACCGCCGATTTGCGACAAAAAAACGGAAGTTCTGAAATATTTTGATAGAATGAACAAATTATTTATTGACATTTCGGCGAAAACATTAGATAATGTATCTATGGACTTTCTGTCAATGGGGATGTCCGATGATTATGAGGAAGCAATCCTATCAGGCGCCAATATGGTAAGAGTCGGTTCGCGGCTCTTCGGCGCCAGAATATACAGATAAAATTTGGGAGGAACAATACAATGGCAGGATTTATGGGAAAGTTTAAAAATATGCTCAAGCAGCCCGACGAGGATATGGACTACGAGGATTACTATTCCGAAGAGGACGATGAGCCTGCAGCAGAGCCGGAGGCTCCCGCTCAGGAGAGCTTTGACATGGGAAACGAAGAGACCGATTCCGGTTCTGACAATGTTATCAATATCCACGATTCCTCAAAGGTGCAGTTCGTTCTGTTCAAGCCGGAGTCCTTTGATAAGGATATCACGGCAATGGCAGATGAATTTATCAAGAGAAACACCATCATTCTGAATATGGAGCAGACCAACAAGGACGTGGGCAAGAGGATCATCGACTTCCTCAGCGGTGTTGCCTATGCTCATAACGGCAAGATCAGCCGTGTGGCAGAGGATACCTATATCGTGATGCCCAGCAATGTCAAGCTCTCCGGCGAGGACGTCATGGACGAGGTCGAGAGCGACAATATCTATTTCTGATGAAGAGACCGGTGGGTACGGAAGTGTCCGCCGCAATCGTAGAGAAAGGAAAGCGAAGAAATGCTTACATTGGAAGAAATCGAAAATATAAGCTTTCGCAGATCAGGACTCAGCGGCTATAAAACGGATGATGTCGATAATTTTGTGGACGGCGTGATCGAGAAGGTCAGGGACCTGGAGATCACCAACAGAGAGCTGGAGCTGAGGATCGAGCAGATGAATGCCCGGCTGCTCAAGCATGAGGAAAATGCCCAGAGCGTGCAGGACGCCATTATCACCGCCGAGATCACTGCCAAGAGACTGGTCAGGGATGCCGAGGAAAAGGCTGAAAAGACGGTGAAGGATGCCGATGACTATGCCCGTACCACCCGCCAGGAGGCTGATGAAAAGTCCGCATCCATGATGGCGGAGGCGGAGATCCGTTCGGAGACCATTCTCAATAATGCCCTGATCAAGTCTGCTGCCAGTATTGATGAGAACAACCGGATCATCGAGCAGCAGAAGCAGCACATCAAGCAGATCCAGTCGGAGGTCACACGGTTCCGTGAGGCGCTGCTGGATTCCTATAAGAACCATCTCAAGGTCATCAACTCCCTGCCCCGTGCAGACGAATTCAGACAGTACCAGGAGAAGCTGGAAGAGAGCTATCCGCTCAGTGCTCCCGCCACCCCCGATTCCGTGGGACAGGAGCTGCGGGAAGAAGCTGACCGTGCCGTAGAAGAGGCGAAAAAGGATCAGCGGGAGATCAGAGTCGAGAAGCGCGATGAGAAGAAGATCAGAGAGATCGCCGAGGATATCCGGTTCAGCACGAAGGGGCAGGAAGCCCTTGCAGAGGAAGAGCGCAGAGCCGAGGAAGCCAGGCGGGCTGCGGAGGAAATGAAGCAGCCGGAGGAGACCGAGGAGGAGACCGAGGAAGAGACCGAGGAGGAAACCGAGGAGGAAACCGAGGAGGAGACCGAGGAGGAGACCGAGGAGGAAACCGAGGAAGAG
>ONEU01000099.1 GCA_900316925.1 uncultured Eubacteriales bacterium | reverse complement strand
TTTCTATCATAGTACCCGTGCCTACTTATTGCAGTTGTAAATGAGGACACTTACAGTTGCAGACGAAAGCATTTGCCGTTGCAGACGAGGACAGCGTTTCCGGGTTTAACTCTAACGATAAAAACACATTCGACTATTATGAATATCGGGATGATCGGGTGAATAGAAATACAGCAGGAGGCGGCTGTATGGAAATCATCGTCAAGTTCAACGGGGATATCTTTTCGGCGGCGGCGTCCGTCGGTGCACAGGCGGAGCTGCTGTCGCAGGACTATGCCATTCTGGAGCTGCCGGCGGAGAATCTTCCTCTCCTGCAGCCCCTCACCGAGATCGAAGACATTGAGCTGCCCAAGCAGTTCTATCTTGCCACGAGCTTTCAGCTCACATCCTCCTGTATCCGACCGGTGCAGAATGAGCTGGGGCTGACCGGACGTGGGGTGATTGTGGCGGTGATTGACTCCGGGATCGACTACACCCATCCGGATTTCCGCAATGAAGACGGCAGCAGTCGTATCCTGTACCTGTGGGATCAGACCATTGCCGGCAATCCGCCCCGGGGCTTCCGTGAGGGGACGGAATACACACAGTCGGAGCTGAACGCCGCGCTGTCCCAGCCCGACCCCTACACGGTGGTTCCCTCACGGGACTGGAACGGTCACGGCACGGCGGTGGCGGGCATTGCAGCGGGAAACGGCCGCGCATCCTCCGGCAGGAATACCGGCACGGCACCGGAAGCCTCCCTGCTGGTGGTAAAGGTGGGCAGGGGCGGTGCGGACAGCTTTGCGCTGACCACCGAGCTGATGCGGGCGGTAAAGTATACGGTGGATAAGGCAAGGGAGTTGAAGCTCCCCGCCGCCGTGAACCTGAGCTTTGGCATGAACAACGGCTCCCACAAGGGCAATTCCCTGTTTGAGCAGTTCCTCACGGACATGGCGGATGAGTGGAAGCTGTCCATCGTCGTCCCCACCGGCAACGAGGGGAGTGCCGGTCACCATTACAGCGGCACGGTGGAAGCCTTCACGCCGAAGGAGATCGGGTTCTTCACGGCACCGGGACTGGAACGGTTCTACCTGTCGCTCTGGAAGAACTTCACGGACAGCTTCGGGGTAGAGCTGATTTTCCCGGACGGCTTTTCATCCGGGGTAGTGAACCTGGAAAGTCCGCAGAAAACCGTGCGGCGGGGCAATCTGGTGCTGACGGTGCTGTACGGACAGCCCAGCCGGTACTCCATCGACCAGGAGGTATTTTTCAACGTCCGCAGTGACAGCGGGGTGATACCGGCGGGACTGTGGCGGCTGCGGCTGGTGCCGGGGGAGATCGTAGACGGACGGATAGCGGTGTGGCTTCCCACGCTGGAGGAAGCGGGGAATCAGACGTATTTTACAGAGCCGTCGCTGTATAACACCATGACGCTGCCGGCAGGAGCGGACAAGGTGATACGGGTATCGGGGTACAATGACCGGCTGGGGAGCATTGCGGATTTTTCGGGAGCGGGAAGTGAGACGAACACGCTGTTCATGCCGGACATAGCGGCGCCGGCGGTGAATATCCTGGCACCGGGACCAGGCGGAGGCTATGACAGCGTAACGGGGACGAGCTTTGCGGCGCCGTTTGTAACGGGATCGGCGGCGGTCATCATGCAATGGGGGATCATCAACGGCAATGCGCCGTACCTGTACGGAGAGCGTATTCGGGCATATTTACGTCTGGGCGCAACCCGAACGCCGGGCTTTCGATACCCCAACGCCACCTTCGGATACGGCAGATTATGCCTGGCGCAGAGCCTGGCGCAGAGCCTGGCGCAGAGCCTGGCGCAGAGCCTGCGCTCCCTTGTCACGCTGCCGTTCGCTGACGCTCACTCTGTACGTTTATGACGAAACTGCTGTGTCGCTCACATCCGGCACGGCGGCTTGCGCCGATTATTTTCTCTGTCCGCCGCCACGCCCCTTGACGGGGCGCTTGCCGGCTGTTATTTCAATAGTTTTAGACTCCGTTTTCTATTCAAGTACCCGTGCCTGCTTTATTTCAGTTGTAAACGAGATTGAATGTCGGACGATAAAAGTTCAATCAGTCGTTGGTAAATTGGGACCGGCAGCTTGCCGGCTGATTTTTGAGTTATTTCAGGTTCCGTTTTCTATTCAAGTACCCGTGCCTGTTGCATAACTGTTGCAGAGGACTACAATTCTTTCGGGTTTTTGGGGTCAGTCAGCCGCAGGGATGGTAGCCGTAGGTTTTGTCTGAATAGTGCACTGTCGCACGGAAGAAAGGGGTTCAGATGGAAGAAGAAGATCTGCTGCCATTGGAGGAGTATGTAAAACTGCCTACCACCGTTGACTTTCAGGTCATCAATACTGCCCGGTTCCGGGAATATGCCCGTGATAAGCCCTATCTCCACTTCGGCACGGAGCTTGCCAATAACTACATCATCGTCTATACTAACGAAAAATACATCCAGGGACTGCTCATGGAACTGGGCAGTGATTTTCTTTCTTTCTATCCCAAGATTCTCTCCCCGCTGGACAGCACCGGCAATGACCGCAGCGGCATTACCCAGGTGCTCAACCAACCCTTTCTCGGTCTGTCCGGCAGAGGCGTGATCGTGGGAATCATCGACACCGGCATCGACTTCACCAAGCCTGCCTTCCGGTTTGAGGACGGCTCTTCCAAAATCCTCAATCTCTGGGATCAGACCATCGACGGCAGCCGCAGCACCGGTATCTACTTCGGTTCCGATTACAGCCGGGAACAGATCAATGAAGCACTGCGTTCGGAGCGTCCCTTTGAAGTCGTGCCCAGCATGGACGAAGACGGCCACGGCACCTTTTTAGCGTCTGTTGCCGCCGCCAACGAGACCGGTGATTACATCGGCGCCGCCCCCAAAGCAAATCTGGTCTGTGTGAAGCTCCGCCGGGCAAGGAATTATTATATTGACCGCTACCTGCTCTCCCCCGACGATCCCAATCTGTATGAATCCTCCGACTATCTGCTGGGAATCAAGTATATTCTCGACCGCTCGGCGCAGTACAGTATGCCGGTGGTGATCTGTATCGGCATGGGCTCCAACACCAGCGCCCACGACGGCAACACGTTGTTTGAGGATTACATTTCGTTTGTCTCCCAGCGCCCCGGAGTAGCCTTTGTCACCGCCGCCGGCAATGAAGCCAACGCCCGCCACCACACCCAGGGAAAGCTCTCCTCCGGCAGTACGCAGGACGTGGGTATCAAGGTGGGGCAGCAGGGCGTATCCTTTTCGGTCATCCTCTTCGGTCCCGCGTTTGACAAGCTCTCTTTGGGAGTGATCTCCCCCACCGGCGAGGTCATCCCGAGGATTCCCTTCCGCTCCGGTCTGGAATACAGCGAGAAGCTGGTTCTGGAGGATACCGTCGTTTTTGTCCGCTATTTCAAGGATATCAACAATAATATGATCGTCGGTTTTCAGAACGCCACCGAAGGCATCTGGAACATCCGACTCTACGCCGACGCCGTGGTAGACGGTCAATACTTTGCCTGGCTGCCCATCACGGGTCAGGTCAACAGCCGGGTAGAATTTCTGCGTCCCGTGCCGGAGTACACCATCGTCTATCCGGCAGCCGCCATGCGTTCCATCACCGTGGGCGCCTACAACGCTGCCGACGGCAGTCTGTCGGTATCCTCCTCCTGGGGACCCACCCGTTTGCCCCGCATGGCACCCGATCTGGCTGCCCCCGGTGTTGACGTCCGGGGAATCTATCCCACCGGCTACGGCACCATGACCGGCACCAGTGCTGCCGCCGCCATTACTGCCGGTGCTGCCGCCCTCCTGCTGGAATGGGGCATCCTCCAGCGCAACATGCCCACCATCAACGGTGATCTCATCAAATCCCTGCTCATCAGCGGCTGCACCCGTGACCCCTCCATGACCTATCCCAACATCCAGTGGGGCTACGGCAAGCTCAACCTCTACAATTCCTTTCTCTCTTTACGCGACTCTCCGTCTTCGGGCAGTTAAAAGGGTTTCGCCGTCTGCGGACGCCGGAAGCTCTGCCCTCACCATCATAGCGCCGCGTCAGTCCGACAAAACAACTTCTTTTTTACGATCATTCGGGGTCTCGGAAATCAATTCCGAAAAAACCTTGTCCGAAAGTCCCTGCATCTTCTTCGTCACCGGCTTGCTGCAAGGCTTGTTCCGCAGCGAATGTTGGAAAGGGGTCCGGGGAAAACCTTTTTTTCGCCAGAAAAAGGTTTTCCCTGGGGAACTGGCAGGGAAAAACAGATTTCCGTGATTTCGGGTGCGCCGATACTGTGCTGAAGGAGACTGTTATGATTGAATATACAACCTTATCCGCCGACTACGGCCTGCTGCTTGTCAATGTCTTTCTGAGTAACATCGGCTATCCTGCCGAAAATGTCGCCGTGACGATCTCCGACAGCGAAAGCGGCGAAACACTCCGGGAGCTCACCACCAACCGTGAGGGTCAGCTTCCCCCTGTCCGCCTCCCCGCTCCGCCCTCTGACTACGCTCTGGACAGTACCGCTCCCCGCCCCTTTTCTCAGGTGGATATCCGTGCCGTACTGCCCGGCTACGATCCCGCTGTCATCCGTAACGTCCAGATCTTCTCCGATACCGCCGCCATTCAGAATATCTCCCTCGTCCCTCTCTACGAGAATGTGTTCATCCCCTACCCCACTCTCTGGGGTGACTTTCCGCCCAAAATTCCCGAATCCGAACTCAAGCGTCTCCCTTTCCCCACCAACCTCTCCGTTCTCCCCGAACCGGTGATCCCGGAGTTTATCGTTGTTCACGCCGGTGTCCCCCAGGACAGCTCCGCTCCCGATTACACCGTCGGCTTCAAGGATTATATCAAGAATGTTGCCAGCAGCGAAATCTATGCAAGCTGGCCGAAGGAAGCCCTCAAAGCCAATATCCTGGTGATCCTCTCCTTTACCATGAGCCGCGTCTATTCGGAATGGTACCGCAGTAAGGGCTATTCCTTCACCATTACCAGCTCCACCGCCTACGACCAGGCATTTACCTACGGCAGAAATATCTTCCAGGAGATATCCGATATTGTGGATGAGCTCTTCACGCTCTACCTTTCACGCGCGGATATCAACCAACCGCTTTTCACCCAGTATAGTGACGGCATCCGGGTAGTCCGGGAAGGCTGGCTCAGTCAATGGGGCTCCAAAAACCTCGCCGAACAGGGCTACACTGCTCTCCAGATCCTCCGCACCTACTACGGCTATAATATCGTCCTCAAAGAAGCCCGCAAGGTATCCGGGATTCCCCTGTCCTTTCCGGGGGTGCTGACCATCGGCTCCCAGGGGGAACCTGTGCGCACCGTGCAGTCGCAGCTCAACGCCATCGCCAATAACTACCCTCTCATCCGGAAATTGGTGGAGGACGGTATCTTCGGTTCACGCACCGCCGCATCCGTGCGCACCTTCCAGGAGATTTTCGATCTGCCCGTCACCGGCGTCGTCAACTTCCCCACCTGGTACCGTATCTCGGATATTTTTAACGCCGTCACCAACGTCAACGGATGAGCCCGGCAACACCCGGAGATTCATTTTGTCCTGCCGCTTTCCGGGGGGAAAGCCTTTTTCTGGCGAAAAAAAGGTTTTCCCCGAACCCCTTTCCAAAATTCGCTGAGGGAGAAACCCTGCAGTAATCGATATACACTAACTTTTCATCGTTGTTGACCAACGATTTGCAGGGACTTTCAGACGAGGATTCCGTGCAGCGTC
>ONEU01000098.1 GCA_900316925.1 uncultured Eubacteriales bacterium | reverse complement strand
GCGAACGACAGCGTGACAACACAGCGGCGGGGCGCCGCACGCGCAAAAGGTCTCTGATGCCGGGGAGGGCAACAGAGACCTTTTGCGTTTTAGAAAGGTATACAAAACTTGTAAGCGATGGAAATTATTTGCCGAGGAAGGCTGCACCAATGATACCGGCATCGTTGCCGAGCTTGCAGAGACATACTTCGGTCTGCTTGCTGTTGTGCTTGGTGTAACGCTCCATCTCAACAATCTTTCTGATCGGCTGGAGCAAAACGTCACCCTGTCTGCTGACGCCGCCGCCAATGCAGAGGATCTCCGGCTGGAAGATGTTGATGATATTGACAATGCCGCAGCCCAGATAGGATATGTAGGCGTCTACAATGGCCTTGCCGATCTCACAGCCCTTCTCCATGGCATCAAAAGCAGTCTTGCCGGTGATCTTCGTGGTGTCACCGTCAATCATCTGATACAGAATGGAATTGCGGTTGTAGGGATTGATGATGGCTTCCTTGGTCATGTTGATCAGACCGGTAGCAGAGGAATATGCCTCCCAACAGCCTTTTCTGCCGCAGGTGCACTGACGTCCGCCGTGCTGGATGACAATGTGTCCCAGCTCTGCGCCGGCATAGTTCGAGCCGCTGTAAATCATGCCGTCAATGATGATGCCGCCGCCGACACCCGTGCCGAGTGTGATGACTACCGCATCATTCGCATCTTTTGCTGCGCCTACGACAAACTCACCATAAGCAGCTGCGTTGGCATCGTTCTCTACATAGATCTCCATGTCCAGACGCTCCTGCATCATACGGGAAATCTCCCAGTTGTGGAACTGGAAGTTGTTCGTAAATTCGATCACGCCGGTGCTGGCATTGACTGCGCCGGGTGCACCGATGCCTACATAGTTGATGTCGTTCTTGGTCAGACCGGCACTCTCCAGAGCCTTCATCGCCACGGCAGCCATATCATCACAGATGGCCTCCTGGGGACGGGGCACGTTGGTTTTGCAGCTTGCCTTCACGATTACATTGCCGTCCTCGTCAACAACGCCGGCAACGATATTGGTACCGCCAAGATCTATACCGAGATAATACATATTACGATTCCTCCTAAAAAGATTTTCTATAAAAAACATTATATCATATTGCACAATTTTTTAAAAGGGAATTTAAAAAAAATTTAAAATTTCATTTACTTATACAATTACTGCCTTACTTTCATGGTAATTATCACAATAAAATAACAAAAGCCGGATGACAAAGCATCCGGCTGCGTAAAGTTTATTTGATATCCTTTTTGCTGTTCAGAAGCATCGTCAGCGCCACACATAAAATAATAATAATCACGGATGAAATCACACCGTTGAGCAGGTTGACTCCGTACTGCTCCATATTCGCAAGTGTGAGGAGCTGATCGGGCAGGTAGTTGTTGACGAAGAAATTCTCCATCTTGAAGAGCTTCTGGAACACAAGATTGATGGGAACGTACAGAATCGTCATCATTCCGGCACCCAGGAATACACCCAGGATGATACCGAGGGTCTTGTTGCGGATACCGGCGGAAAACAGCAGCACCACCGAGACGACCGCCCAGGCCATCAGCATTTTCGTGAGAAATTCCAGAACTCCGTTGCCGATACTGTCATCAAAGTCTATCCCGAAGGCAATCAGATTCCCCAGCAGGGAACCCAGCAGCGCTACAAAAAACATGATCGTCATCGGCAGCAGGATCACCACAAATTTGGAAACGGACAGCATACTGATCCGCGGGAAATGTCCTGCCAGATTCTTGATATACCCGTGGCTGAGATCGGCGTAGAAAAAGACTGCCGAAAATACGGTAAAAAATACCAGCAGCGATGTCAGTCCGCCAAAGGGTGCTCTCAGGATGGTAGACAAGGGGATGGGGTCAAATGTCACAGACTCTTCTCCGGCCAGCCCCATCAACAGGGTGGTAAACAGTCTGGTCAACAGCGGGGCGGCAAAGGTCATTACAAAGATGATGCCGCTGAAAAGCCATAGTGTTTTCTGCCTCACCATGCGGTAGAGGTCCATTCTCAACAGATTACGCACGTTCAGCACCTCCTGTCACACTCAGATAATAGTCCTCCAGCGAGAAGCTGGAAAGCCGGACTTCTTTTACAAAGATGTCGTTTTCCACCAGCTTGCGCACGACATCCTTCTCACGGGTGAGTTCCTCGCCGATACGCAGACAGTTGTCCTGGTCGATCTCCACCTTCTCAAAGCCCATCTTATTGACAAGCTCCAGCGCCTTCCGGTTATTATCCGTTTGAATGAGGGTATACACGCCGGTACGCTTGTGGATCTCCTCGTTGGTGAACTCGTCAATCAGCTTACCCTCGTGAATGATGCCGTAGGAATCCGCCAGCTTGCCGAGCTCCTCCAGAATGTGACTGGAGATCATCACAGTGATTTTCTTATCGTCACGGAGATGTGCGAGAATCTTTCTGACCTCCACGATACCCTGGGGATCAAGGCCGTTGATCGGCTCATCCAGGATAATGAGCCTGGGGTCGCCAACCAGTGCCAGCGCAATGCCCAGACGCTGCTTCATACCCAGCGAGAACCGCTTGACAGCGAGCTTTCCCACATTCTGCAGACCTACCAGTTCCAGCAGGCCTTCGATATAACCGGGTTTCTCGACGCCCAGCGCCAGGCATTTGAGTTTGAGGTTATCATAGGCACTCATCTTCTGAAACACGCCGGGGGATTCAATCAACACCCCCACACTTCTCATTTCCCTTCGGGCTTCCTCCCCGCTTTTTCCGAACAGGGAATAGCTGCCCGAGGTCGGTCTTGCCAAGCCGCTGAGCATTCTCATAATGGTAGTCTTACCGGCACCGTTCCTGCCGATGAGACCGTAAATCTCACCCTCTCGCACCCGGATATCCACATCCAGCACAGCAGACTTCTTGCCGAACTTCTTGGTGAGCTTATCAGTCGTGATCACATATTCCATCGTATCACCTCTGCCGACAGCTCCATCGCTGTCGGACACACTCCTTTCTTTTTTATTCTCCCCCATTATACCATACCCCCCAAAAAATTCAACCCCTCGGAATTTCTCCGCACGGAAGTCACTTTTGACCCGCCAGTTCCCAGGGAAAACCTTTTTCTGGCGAAAAAAAGGTTTTCCCCGGACCCCTTTCCAAAATTCGCTGAGGGATAAACCTTGCAGCAATCGGTAAGCAAAAACTGATCATCTATTTCGGTGGAGCAGTCACTATTTATGGTACTTGCCGCCGCTGCTGATCTGAAAGGCTCTGTAAATCTGCTCACATAGCATGACTCTCGCCAGTTGGTGCGGAAAGGTCATCTCCGACATGGAGAGCTTCACGGAAGCGGCAGCCTTTACCTCGTCTGACAGGCCCCACGAACCCCCGATGACAAACGCCGCATGGCTGCATCCCTCCACCGCAAGATCGGACAGCAGCTTTGCCAGTTCCGGCGAGCTTCTCTGCTTCCCCTCAATGCACAGTGCTATCAGTCTGGCGCCCTTGGGAAGCTTCCCCAGAATCCGTTTTCCCTCCTTCTCCAGAGTGTTCCGGATCTGCGCCGGTGATGGCGCGTCAGGCAGCTTCTCTTCCTCTACCTCCACGATCTGAAAGCTGCAAAAACTCCGCAGCCGCTTGGCATACTCCAAACAAGCGTCCGTCCAGTATTTTTCCTTGAGTTTCCCTACACAGATGATCGTTACATTCAGCATTTTCTGTCCTCTCCTCTTTTCACCGTACCCAAAAATACCGTACAGACGGCAGCCGCCTATACGGTATCGTTTTTAATAGATCATACTTCCTGCGGTATAGCTTTCGGGGACAACCGTCAGCAGAAAGTCAATATCCTGCTTCATGCGGTTCTGCTCCAGTTCACAGAGCGTCGCCTGTCTGGCAAGCTCCGGGATATTGTTCTCCTTGCTGAGATGCGCCAGCAGCAGACGCGTCGTGCCGTTTCTGACCAGTTCCACCGCCGTCTGGGCACACAGCTCATTCGAGAGGTGTCCCACATCCGATAAAATCCTCTTCTTCAGAATATAGGGATACCCGCCGCAGCGCAGCATTCCGACATCATGGTTGGATTCCAGCACCACCGTGTCACAGCCGTGCAGCGCAGACCGTATCTCATCCGTCACCACACCGGTATCGGTTGCAAAGGCGGTTTTTCTGCCGTCAGAGGTCTCCACGGTGTAGCCGTAGCCCTCCCGGCAGTCATGCGAGATGTGAAAGGGCTTAACGAACATCCCTGCCTCCGACACACCTTCTTCCGTAATGGGACTGATATCCACCTTATCGTTGATAAGCCCCTTCTCCGCCAGCGCCGTGATCGTACCCACGGACGCATAGACCTTCAGCTTGTACCGCGAGGCAAATACCCGCAGTCCGCTGGCGTGGTCAACGTGCTCATGGGTGATGAACACCGCCCGCAGTGACTTCACATCCAGTCCGTTGGCCAATAGTGCCAGTTCCAGCTGTTTGGCATTTCTGCCGCAGTCCACGAGAATCCCGTGGTCACCGCTTCCCACATAGTAGCTGTTTCCCGAGCTGCCGCTGAACAGCGGACACAGTCTTGTCATGCTCTCAACCTTTCCTTCTTTTTCTTCACCGCATTACCGATCGATAAAGCCCTGTCCGAAGCTGTCATCCTGACCGAAATCAATATTCTGGTCTGTTCCGGAGTTCTGACCGTAACCGGGGTTCTGACCGAAACCGGGGGTCTGACCGTAGCCGGGGTTCTGACCGTAACCGGGATTCTGACCGTAACCGGGATTCTGACCGTAGCCGGGATTCTTACCGAAACCGGGGTTCTGACCGTAGCCGGGATTCTGACCGAAACCGGGGTTCTGACCGTAGCCGGGGTTCTGACCGTAGCCGGGATTCTGACCGAAACTGGGATTCTGACCGAAACCGGGATTCTGACCGAAGCCAAAATTCTGACCGTAACCGGGATTCCGTCCGTAGCCGGAGTTCTGACCGTAGCCGGAGGAGGAAGACTCACGCTCCTGTTTCTGCTCTGCCGCGAGCTCCTTTTCCTGCTGCAGGAACTTCACCGCCATGTGATAGACTCCGGAGTATTCCGCAAGATTCCTGAACTCGGACTCATACCTGCGCGTATTCCTGCTGGATGAGTAGACAGCATGGTACCGATGGAACACCACGTCTCCCACCTTGAGCATTCTGTCAAATACCCCGCGCTTGACGCTGATATACTCCGTATCCCGATAACCCAGCCGGAGCGTATTTTCCCGGACGCCTCCCGTAAACACATACATTGCCTTATCGGTGAGCACATAGTGGGTTCTCTTGCCCTTGACAAAGGTAGAAATGATACCCCCCAGATAAATCCACACCGGCATCAGATGAACCGCAAAAAACAGAAGATACGGAAGAAATGCCTCAAATCCCGGATTCGGTACATCTTTGCTGGGATCGGGCTTCATGGACTGTGAAATCATAATCATTGCCATACCGTCAAAAAAAAGCCATATCAAAGCAAATATCAGCATGGGATTGAAGATGCTTTCCAGCACCAGACCCTTCCGGTTCGGCTGCCCTTTCCACAGGATCTTCTCCGACGGTGGAACAAGCGTATCAACTTCCATCTTCTTCATAGCTTCATCCCCTTTCATTCCGCCGCATACTCACGGCATTTTAAAAAAACAGGCACAGTAACTCTGTCCGGAGTGACTGTGCCTTAGCTTCAAACAATATGACCGTCAGACTCCCTGCTCTGCCTCAGGCTGTTTTCGCAGCAATGGGGTCGTCGGTATAGATGATGCGGATATCGGCACCCAAAGACGTGAGCTTCTCTACAATATCCTCATAGCCTCGCTCGATGTGCTCAATGTCCTCAATATAGCTCGTTCCGTTTGCCGAAAGAGCGGCGATCACCATAGCAGCACCGGCACGCAGGTCCGTTGCCTTCACAGGGGCACCGTTGAGCTCCTTCACGCCCTCGATCACGGCCACCTTGCCGTCAACGGAAATAACCGCACCCATCCGCTTGAGTTCCTCAATATAGCGGAAACGGTTGTCCCACACAGCCTCCGTCACGATGCTCGTCCCGTTGGCAATGGACAGCAGCGCTGCGATCTGCGGCTGCATATCCGTCGGGAAGCCCGGATGGGGCATTGTCTTGACATTGCAGCGCTTGAGCTCTCCGGTGCGGCGCACCCGCACGGAATCCTCATATTCGTCGATCTGCACGCCCATCTCACGGAGCTTTGCTGTGATGGATTCCAGATGCTTGGTGATCACGTTCTGCAACACCACATCCCCGCCTGTTGCCGCAGCAGCTACCATATATGTACCTGCTTCGATCTGATCGGGAATGATGGAATACGTCGTACCGTTGAGGTGCTTCACGCCGTTGATCTTGATCACGTCCGTACCGGCGCCTCTCACATCCGCTCCCATGGAATTGAGGAAGTTGGCAAGGTCCACGATATGCGGTTCCTTGGCGGCATTTTCGATCACGGTTCTGCCCTCGGCCTTGACTGCCGCCAGCATGATATTCACCGTGGCGCCCACGGAAACCACATCCAGATAGACGTGTCCGCCTGTCAGGTGTTCTGCCTTGACACGGATCATACCGCTGACCACGCTGTGCTCGGCACCCAGGACCGCAAAGCCCTTCAGGTGCTGGTCGATGGGTCTCACGCCGAAATCGCAGCCGCCGGGAAGCGCCACCTCCGCACGGGAGAACTTGCCCAGCAGGGCTCCCAACAGATAACTCGAGGCACGCATACGGCGGACGATATCATAATCGGCCACGGGAGATTTGATATAGGTAGGGTCGATCTCAAGTGTTGTCTTGTTGATCCGATTGACCTTGGCACCCATTTCGTAAAGAATATTGGCAATAAAATTAACATCCATAATATTAGGGATATTTTCGATACGGCACACGCCGTCGGACAGGATCACCGCCGGAATGATGGCAACCGCTGCATTTTTCGCACCACTGATGCGGACGCTGCCTGTCAGCCTGCGGCCGCCGTTGATTACGAGCTTTTTCAAATCACAACACTCCTCACAGTTGTCTGTATGAGTTAATATAGAAACGGCAGAAGCCGTGAACAGATCGGTTAAAAAAGCTGTTTTCACGCACAACAAAGTAAAGCAAGCGTAAAAACCTACTCTTGTGTTATGATAATACAAAGGTCAGAGATTGTCAATAATAAAATCCTCTTTGTAACATTATTGTTACTCACTATTCTGTTTTTTCTCCAATTATTACTGCTTTTCGGAGAAAAAACAGGGCATAGTGCAGAAACACGCTGTTTACCGCTTATTTTGCGGCATAGAACTCGTAGAGAGCACGGTAGGTCTCGTAGACATCCACCTTGGAGACGACCTCAAAGGGAGCGTGCATCGAAAGCACCGGAACACCCAGGTCTACCACGTCGGCATTCAGATTTGCCACAAATTTAGCGATGGTTCCGCCGCCGCCGCCGTCAACCTTGCCCAGCTCGCCGGTCTGCCAGAGCACGTTGGTATCGTCGAGCAGCTTCCTGATCTTTGCCATGTATTCTGCGGAAGCGTCGGAGGTGCTGTACTTGCCGCCGCTGCCGGTGTATTTGGTGATGACGGCGCCGCAGTTGATATAACTGGAATTGTTGGCCTCAAACGCAGATGCGTAGGTGGGGTCAAAGGCGGCGTTCACATCGGCGGACAGACAGGTGGACTTTGCCATCACATGACGCAGCTCCATGCCGTCAGCCTGGGCCAGGTCAGCAATGAAATCCGCCATATAAGTAGACTTCATGCCGGTGCTGCCGTCACTGCCGATCTCTTCTCTGTCGGTGAGCACGGTAATCACGGTCTGCACAGGCGCTTTCACATCAATGGCAGCCATCAGCGCCGGATAGGCACATACCTTGTCGTCATGGCCGTATGCGCCGATCATGCTTCTGTCAAAGCCCACATCTCTTGCCCTGGCAGCAGGCACCATCGTCAGGTCGGCAGACATGAAGTCCGCCTCGGTCATGCCGTATTTTTCAAACAGCAGGTTCATCACGTTGAGCTTCACGCTCTCGCTCTCCTCGTCGGTATTGAACGGACGGCTGCCGATGAGTACATTCAGGTGCTCGCCGTTGAAGGCCTTTCTCATGGGCTGCGTCATCTGCTCGTCAGCCAGGTGCGGCAGCAGATCGGTCACCACAAAGCAGGGCTCGCTCTCGTCATCACCGATATACACATCCTTCACCGTACCGTCCTTGAGGACGACTACGCCGTGCAGTGCCAGCGGAACGGCTGTCCACTGATATTTCTTGATACCGCCGTAGTAATGGGTCTTGAAGAGCGCCAGATCGCTGCTCTCATAGAGCGGATTGGGCTTGAGGTCCAGACGGGGCGAATCAATGTGGGCAATCCCCAGTCTCACGCCGTTTTTCGTACCCTCCTGACCGATCACACAGAGCATCAGCGCCTTGCCGCGGTTATTGACATATACCTTGTCACCGGGCTGATAGCTCCTGGTACGGTCATACGCCGTGAAGCCGGCTGCCTCCGCAGCCTGGATGGAATAGCTCACTGCCTCACGCTCGGTCTTGGCGTGATCCAGGAAACGCACATACCCCTTGCAGAACTCGTCCGCACGGCCGATTTCCTGCTCATCCAGCTTTCTCACGCCGCTTTCCTTTTTGACCAGCAGCTTTTCCTTCAAAGCCGCTGCTGCCGATTTCTTTTCTTCTGACATACTACTCATTTCCTTTCTTTATCTTGATAATACTGAAGATTGAACCAGCGCTTCCGAGGGAAAATACAATTCATGGTAGATACTGGTGTTCTGTTCCACCAGACGTCGGTACTTATCGGTCTCCGGGAACGGCACGACCTTCAGGTGGATCCCGTCATCGGAGTAATCCGTGTTATCGAGCCACTTATCCACATTGCCCAGTCCGCCGTTATAGGCACAGAGCATCGTATCCATGCTTTCATATCTCTTGGAGAGAATGGACAGAAGCTCCACACCGTAATCAATGTTGACGGCGGGGTTCTTCAGATCCTCAAAGGTGTAGCTGTTCTCCTCTTTATAATATGACTGGAGCCATTCAAAGGTGTCGGGCATGAGCTGCATCAGCCCCAGCGCCCCTGCACCCGATCTTGCCTCGGGATCGAAATTGCTCTCCGTCTTGATGACACCGTAGATCAGCGACTTCGATACGCCGTATTTTTTGGATGCGGCGTCGATCTCCGCCTCGTATTTCAGGGGATAGGACGCAGCCGTATAACGCACGTTTACCCAGCGCAGCACCAGTCCGGCAGCGGTCACCAACACAAAGGTCACGATCAGTCCTATCACAAATTTCCAGTTGAATGTACGTTTCATACGCTGCCTCCATCCTCTATTTCCCGCAGTATCCGTGCGGCTGCTTCTCTCACACGGTCAAGGGGCTGTGACCCGTCGATGATATAATCGGCTCTGTCCGTATAATAGGATTCCTGGTGCTGGGCACCCATCCGCAGCCGTGCCGCCTGTTCCGTCATGCCGTCACGGCGCATGATCCTGTCAAGACGCACCTCCTGCGGCGCCGTCACCGCAATGACCCTGCCGCAGAGCACCTCCCCGCCGCTTTCATACAATTGGGGGGCATCAAAAAGCACCGGCCTGCACGGATCGCACCGGGCGATCAGCTCCCTCACCCGTGCAAGGATCCACGGATGGGTGGTACGGTTGAGGAGGGCGGTCTTCTCCGGAGAGGAAAACGCCCGTTCCGCCAGCAGGCTCCGTTTACAGCTGCCGTCTGTTTCTATTATATCATATCCGAACAGGTCTGCAAGTGTTTTTAGTACCGGTGAGCCTTTTGCAAGGGCTTCCCTTGCCACCGCATCGGCATGGATGACCTGACAGCCCAGGCTTTCGGCGTAATCGGCGACGGTGCTTTTGCCGGCACCCGTCTGACCGGTGAGTCCGATGACATTATGCTTCAAGGTCGATCACCTCAAATCCTGCTGCCCGTATCATACGGTTATAGACCGCCAATCCCATGCCCTCGGTATCCGGACAATGGGCATAGGCAAGACGGAAGCCCCGTTCATCTACCTCCCGCAGGGCGGTGAACAGACGGTTCGCCTGCTGGGCATAGTCGTTTTCGGCGCCGATGGAAATCACCGGCACATTCAATGCGGGAATCTCTTCCTCATAGCAGAGCGCCGCAATCCCCTCTCCGGCGTGACGGTTCACATAGTCCACAAACGCCTGCTCCGGACCGTTGAGCAGAACGATCCGTGCACGGGGCGAATAATGCTTATACTTCATTCCGGGACTGGCAGCCTGTTCACCGCTTTGCAGGGGCTGCAGGACCGCGCTGTCCACCGTCACCTCGCCGATTGCCTCCCGCAGCTGTTCGACTGTGACGCCGCCGGGACGCAGCACTCTGGGCGGGTCTGACGCCAGGGTAATGACCGTGGATTCCACTCCCACCGCACAGTCGTCGCCGTTGATGACGGCATCAATCCTGCCGTTCATATCATCCCACACATGACGGGCATTGGTGGGGCTGGGACTGCCGGAAAGATTGGCAGAGGGTGCCGCCAGGGGGACCGAACGCCGGATGAGTTCCTGTGCAACGGGGTGTGACGGAAAGCGCACCGCCACCGTATCCAGACCGGCACTCACCTCATCGGGGATACAATCGGCCTTGGGCAGGATGATGGTGAGCGGCCCCGGCCAGAAGGTTTCCGCCAGGATTCTCGCCTTTTCCGGCACCTCCCGCACCAGACCGTCCCATTGGGACAGATCAGCAATATGTACGATCAGCGGATTGTCCATCGGGCGTCCCTTTGCCGCGAATATCTTCGCCACGGCAGCTCCGTTGAGGGCATCTGCCGCCAGTCCGTACACTGTTTCGGTCGGCATGGCCACCAGACCGCCCCGTTTGATGATCTCTGCTGCCTGCTCCAGGCAGTCCTTTTCTATCAGAATTGTCTCCATATTTCTTTTCTCATCTTCTCTTTCTGTTCCTCTGTGCCGTTCGGGTTCCGGGGCATCCTCTCGTCCCCCGTCATCCCTTAATAACGGAAGTTCCTGTCCTCATCGTCATCATGGAACTCGTCCGGCTGCTGCGGCATGACCTTATCCTCTCCCGTTACATAGAAGTTGCCGGATTCATTCACGCTGCTGTCGTAGAAGTTGATCGTACCGTTCTGCGTTTGTTCGTTCGGAACGTGTTTTACCTCGTGCTCGGTATTGACATAGAAAAATTCTCCGTTATTTTCGTTATTCTCATAGACGCCCCTGCTTTCAATCTTCAAGTCGTCTATCGTCACCTTCAGCTCCGGCTTGATCTTTCCTGTTTCAACGCCATAGGAGTAGAGGGCATTCACGAGAAGGCGGCGCAGCATAAAGAAGATCACCACCACCATGAACAGCGATGACACCGCATATCCAATCAGAATACGCACCTGCCCGTCATTCTCATAGAAGGTAGCATCCACCAGTCCGGCAACATATTCATGGGCATTGCCCGGTAGGCCGTCTGTTCCGATGAGGCCTTCCGCCAGCATATTCAGTGATATCAGCGCCAGACTTCTTTCCTTCGGGTCATTATTCACCTTTCCACGATAGACCACCTCCTGTTTCCGGCCTTCCAGCAGATCCTTAAACAGTGAATTGATGGTAGAGTTGAACGGCGCCCGAAAAACCAGAAGTTTCCGGTTCGGTGTAAAGACGTAATAATTGTTGGTCTGTTCGTCCAGATAAACACCATCCAGCTTATGCAGCTTTCCCCAGATTATCTGGTCTGCCTGCAGGGAATCGAAATCCGCCTCGGTAATCTCCTTGGGCTGATTCTTGTCATCATACAGGACACTAAAAATCATCACCAGCATCACGATCAGCAGCACAAACGCAATTGCCGATACAATCAGCCTTGCCTTGACAAATCTGACACGCTTGAACTTTATCTTACTCCACATACTTTATCCCTCCGTTAATGGTCACTGTTTTCGAGCTGGGCAGAACGGTCGGCAGTGATGAGGGCATCAATGATCTCATCCATATTGCCGTTCAGAATATCGTCGATCTTATAGAGCGTCAGACCAATGCGGTGATCCGTTACCCGTCCCTGGGGGTAGTTATAGGTACGGATCCGCTCACTTCTGTCACCGGTACCAACCTGCTGGTGACGCTCCTGTGCCACCTCACTCTGCTGACGTTCCCGCTCCGCTTCCAGGAGCCGGGACCTGAGCACCTTCATTGCTTTATCCTTGTTTTTATACTGACTTCTCTCATCCTGACACTCCACCACCAGGCCTGTGGGAAGGTGGGTAATGCGGATGGCGGATTCCGTCTTGTTGATATGCTGTCCGCCGGCGCCGCTGGAGCGGAAGGTGTCGATTTTGAGATCGGTAGGGTTGATGTTCACCTCCACGTCATCGGCCTCCGGCAGCACGGCCACCGTCACGGTAGAGGTATGAATCCGTCCCTGGGTTTCCGTTTCCGGCACACGCTGCACCCGATGCACGCCGCTCTCGTATTTCAGGCGGGAATAGGCACCCTCTCCGGTAATCATAAAGCTGATCTCCTTATATCCGCCGAGTTCCGTTTCGTTGGTATTGAGCAGTTCTGTCTGATACCCCCGTCTCACGGCGTACATACTGTACATCCGGTACAGCACCGCCGCAAACAGTGCTGCTTCTTCACCGCCGGCGCCGCCGCGAATCTCCACGATCACGTTCTTGTCATCGTTAGGATCCCTGGGCAGCAACAGAATCTTCAGTTCATTTTCCGTTTCCGACAGGTGCTGCTCCAGATCCGCCAGTTCTTCGTTGAGCATAGCACACAGTTCGGCGTCGCTCCTGCTCTCCTCCAGCAGAGCTCCGGTCTCCCTGATGTCCGACAGTATTTTCTGATACTCCCGGTATTTCAGTGCCAGCGGCTCCACTGCCTTATATTCCTTCATTACCTCGGTATAACGCTGTGCATTGGTTGTTACCGCGGGGTCGCAGAGCTTTTCCGAAAGCTCCTCATATCTTGTCTCAAATACTTGTACCTTTTCAAACATACGCTTCTCCTTATCGCTGCCGTCATTTCATCCGTTTGTCGGCATCCATTCAGGCGTCCCTGTTTTCAGCTCTCCTCACGCATGATCTTCCGGATATTCTTCTCCGCCTTACTTCTCGGCAGCATGATCTCATGTCCGCAGCCCACGCATCGCAGCTTAAAGTCCATCCCCACACGCAGTACCAGAAATTGTTTATTATCCGGTTTTCCGCACGGGTGGGGCTTTTTCATCTCCAGCACATCTCCCACTCTGATATCCATTCCTACCCCCGCTTCCCTTTTCATTTCATCACGCTTATCTTTATATTATAACACCCTCCCGCCCTTTTTTCAATTCTTTTTATCGCTCAGCGCAGAGCCT
>ONEU01000128.1 GCA_900316925.1 uncultured Eubacteriales bacterium | reverse complement strand
TCTATGCTCAGCTCATCGATGATGTGAAGGGTGTTACTCTTGCATCTGCCTCATCGCTTGACAAAGAGATCGATGTTTACGGCGGTAACAAAGACGCAGCTCGTAAGGTCGGCGCTCTGATTGCAAAGAGAGCAGCTGACAAGGGCATCACCGAAGTCGTATTCGACAGAGGCGGTTATATTTTCCACGGCCGTGTCAAGGAACTGGCCGAAGGCGCTCGTGAGGGCGGACTCAAGTTCTAAGTAAGGAGGAGTAACTTTGGCTATTATTGACGGATCAACTTTAGATTTGAAGGAGCACGTCGTTGCCATCAACCGTGTATCCAAAACAGTAAAGGGCGGTCGTATCTTCAAGTTTGCCGCACTCGTAGTGGTCGGCGACGGTCAGGGAACAGTCGGCTTCGGCATCGGCAAAGCAGGCGAGGTTCCGGACGCAATCCGCAAGGGTATTGAGGATGCCAAGAAGAACCTGAAAAAGATCTCCCTGAAGGGCACCACCATTCCCCACGAGATCATCGGTGAATTTGGCGCCGGCAAGGTTCTGATGAAGCCCGCTGCCCCCGGTACCGGTGTCATCGCCGGCGGTCCGGTTCGTGCCGTGATCGAGGCTGTGGGTATTAAGGATATCAGAACAAAGGCTCTCCGTTCCAACAACCCCTGCAACGTTGTCAGAGCAACACTGGCAGGTCTTGAGAGCCTGAGAACCGCAGACGAAGTGGCTGCCGTTCGCGGAAAGACCGCAAAAGACATTCTGTGATTGGGAGGAAGCAACAATGGCACAGCTTAAAATTACTCTGAAAAAGAGTTTAATTGGAAGACCGAAGGACCAGATTGCAACTGCCAACTCACTTGGTCTGACAAAGCCGGGCAACACCTGTGTACAGCCCGATAACATTCAGACTCAGGGCAAGGTGACCAAGATCAGACACCTTGTAGAGGTTACTGAAGCATAAGCAAGGAGGTGCGACAATAATGAATTTGCACGAACTTTCACCTGCTGAGGGCTCCAAGAAGAGCTCCAAAAGAATCGGCAGAGGTCATGGCTCAGGCTGGGGCAAAACTGCAGGCAAGGGTCACAAGGGCCAGAAGGCACGTTCCGGCGGCAGCATCCGTCCCGGATTTGAAGGCGGTCAGATGCCCCTTCAGAGACGTGTCCCGAAGAGAGGCTTTAACAACATCTTCGCAAAGAATATCGTAGCTATCAACGTTTCTGCTCTCGAGGCATTTGATGACGGTGCTGAGGTAACAACCGAGGCTATCATTGAGAAGGGTATCGTTAAGAAGTCCTACGATGGCATCAAGATCCTGGGCAACGGTACTCTTACCAAAAAGCTCAACGTAAAGGTTGCTGCTTACTCAGAGTCTGCAAAGCAGAAAATAGAAGCTGCAGGAGGAAAGGCTGAGGTGGTTTGATTTGTTTAAAACAATCGCTAATGCCTGGAAGATTCCTGATCTGCGCAAGAAGATGCTCTTCACCATCTTCATTGTCTTTATTTTCCGTATCGGTTCAGTGATCCCGGTGCCTTTCCTGGACGTTGAGGCACTCAAGACCCTGACCGCCAGCATCCGGGACGGTCAGAATATGCTCGCATATTTCGACCTTTTCTCCGGCGGTGCGTTCTCCAATGCGACCCTGTTCGCTATGTCCGTTACCCCGTACATTAACTCTTCCATTATCATGCAGCTCCTGTCTGTGGCGATCCCGCCCCTGGAGCGGCTGGCAAAAGAGGGTACGGAGGGCAGAAAGAAGATCGCTACCATTACCCGTTATGTTACCGTGCTCCTTGGTATCATCCAGGGTACCGCTTATTACATCTGGCTGCTCCGTTCACACATCGTGTCTTACTCCGGCTGGAGCTTCGAGGGTATTTTCTCCGCTCTGGTGATCATCCTCGCCTTTACCGCCGGTACCGCACTGATGATGTGGCTGGGTGAGCAGATCAACCAGAACGGCGTGGGCAACGGTATCTCCATTCTCCTTTTTGTTGGTATTATCGCCAGACTTCCCGTCACCCTTGGCGTGCTCTGGGAAACCTTCCAGGCAGGTCTTGCAGGTGATACCGCCAAGATCATCTTCCCCATCGTCTTTATCGTCCTCTTCCTCGTAATCATCTGGGTCATCGTCTTTATGAACGATGCCGAGCGCCGCATTCCGGTGCAGTATGCAAAACGGGTCGTCGGGCGAAAACAATATGGCGGACAGAGTACTTACCTGCCCATTAAGGTAGGACTTTCCGGCGTCATGCCCATCATCTTTGCAAGCTCCATTCTTTCCATCCCGTCAACCATCCTGCTCTTTATGGGTGCTTCCGATAAGAGCTCCGACGCCTGGAAGAATCTTCCCGATTTCTGGAAGGGCTTCTTTGATGCCTTCGATATGGGCGGCTGGGTCTACACCGTACTCTACTTCCTGCTGATTATCGGTTTTGCTTATTTCTATGTTACGATTCAGTACAATCCCATCGAAATGGCAAACAACCTCCGTCAGAACAACGGTACGATCAGAGGTATCCGTCCCGGTAAACCTACAGCAGATTTCATTGCAAAGATTCTTTCTAAGATCACACTGATCGGCGCCCTGTTCCTGGCATTCATCGCCATCGTTCCTCTGATCTATTCCGATCTGACGAATATGAAGGGGCTGATGATGGGCGGTACGTCCGTTATCATTCTGGTTGGTGTAGCACTTGAGACCATGAAGCAGATCGAATCTCAGATGATGATGCGTCATTATAAGGGATTCCTTGATTAAGACAGACAACAGAAAGGAGTCACAACTGATGAATATTATTCTTCTTGGCGCACCCGGTGCCGGAAAAGGCACCCAGGCAGAGGTTATTTGTGATCGTTTACAGATCCCTACCATTTCCACTGGAAATATTATTCGTGAAGCGCTGAAAACCGGTACCGAAATGGGACTCAAGGCAAAGTCCTTCATGGAAGCCGGTCAGCTCGTTCCGGATGAGGTCGTTATCGGCATCATCAAGGAGAGACTGGCCAAGGATGACTGCCAGAACGGCTTTATCCTCGACGGTTTCCCGAGAACCATTCCTCAGGCCGAGGCTCTGGACAGCATGGGCGTTGTCATTGACAAGGTGATTGACATCGAAGTCAAGGACGAGGCAATTGTGAAGAGAATGTCCGGACGCCGTGTCTGCGAGAAGTGCGGCGCCAGCTACCATCTGGAGCATAAGCCCTCCAAGGTAGAAGGTGTGTGCGATAAGTGCGCAGGCGCCCTTGTTCAGCGTAAGGATGACCATCCTGATACTGTTAATGCTCGTCTGGAGATCTACCATAAGGAAACCGAGCCTCTCAAGGATTACTATGAGAAGCAGGGCAAGCTTTCAATCGTGGAAGGACAGGATACCATCGAGGAGACAACTGCTCTGATCCTGAAGGCCATCGAGGCATAAGCTGCTATGGTGATCCTGAAAACCTCCCGTGAGATCGCTCTTATGCGAGAAGCGGGGAGAATTTCTCAAAGAGCCTTGCGTGAAGCAGGCAAGGCTGTTGAGCCGGGGGTATCCACCTTCGAGCTCGACAGCATCGTCCGTGAGTATATCGAGAAGCAGGGGGCAACCCCCTCCTTTCTCGGCTACGGAGGATTTCCTGCCAGCGCTTGTATATCAGTCAATCATGTAGTCATCCATGGCATACCCAGCAAACAGCAGATCCTCAAAGAGGGCGATATCGTGAGTATCGACGTGGGCGCAAAGCTCAACGGCTACCACGGTGACAACGCCTGGACCTTTGCTTGCGGCAGCGTGAGCAGGGAAGCCCAGGGACTGATGGACGCCACCAGAGAATCACTTTTTGAGGGTATCAGGCAGGCTGTTGCCGGAAACAGGATCGGCGATATAGGATACGCCGTGCAAACGTATGCCGAGGCACGCAGTTACTCGGTGGTGAGAGATTTCGTCGGCCACGGAGTAGGTGCGAAGCTGCATGAAGATCCAAGCGTACCCAATTACGGCACACCGGGCCGTGGAGTGCGCCTGTTGCCGGGCATGGTGATCGCCATAGAGCCTATGATCAACCAGGGTACACACAGAGTCCGGGTGCTTGATGACAATTGGACAACAGTTACCGCCGACGGTAAGCTATCTGCTCATTTTGAGCATACAATCGCCATTACATCCAACGGACCTGTCATCCTGACACTGCCCGATTGACGGCAGGACGGTTCGTCTGAAAGCATTGAGGTGTAAGGATGCAGTTCGTAAAAGGTATGGTTGTCAGGTCAAAATCCGGCCATGATAAGGGCAGCTTTTTCGTGATCGCGGAGACGGAAAACGGTTATGCCCTGCTGACAGACGGCAGGTCAAGACCCCTCGCTTCCCCGAAACGGAAAAATCTGATCCATCTGGCGCCCACCAAAACCGTGGTGCCGCCGCAGCGGATGACCGACAGCGGGATTTCGCTCATACTCGCTGGTTTCAACAGCAGAGTCCGTACTTCCTAAGGAGGTTTTGTAATTGTCAAAGCAGGATGTCATTGAAGTAGAGGGTATTGTGAAGGAGGCTCTTCCCAACGCACAGTTTAAGGTGGAGCTTCAGAATGGCCACGTTATTCTTGCTCATATCTCCGGCAAGCTCAGAATGAACTTCATTCGTATTCTTCCGGGTGACAAGGTAACGGTGGAGATGTCGCCGTACGATCTGACAAAGGGTCGTATCACATGGCGCAGCAAGTAATCAGACCGTAATCGGTTGTTATAGCGTTTATATGAAAGGAATGATAACACAATGAAAGTCAGACCTTCTGTAAAGAAAATTTGCGAAAAATGTAAGGTTATCAAGCGCAAGGGCAAAATCATGGTTATCTGTGAAAATCCCAAGCACAAGCAGCGTCAG
>ONEU01000032.1 GCA_900316925.1 uncultured Eubacteriales bacterium | reverse complement strand
GCCATATTTCCGGCATTGACCTGGTGCAGGCGAAGGACAACAACTGGTATGTGTTGGAGGATAATCTCCGTGTACCCTCAGGCGCATCCTATCCGATGATCGCAAGGGAGCTTCAACGGCGAAGTGCTCCCGATGCCTTTACGGACAGCGGCGTGATCGACAACCGCAACTACGCCGATCTGCTGAAGGAGGTTATGGATTACGTCAACACCGGCGGTATCAATGTCATTCTGTCCCCGGGCAGATATAACGCTGCATTTTTCGAGCATTCCTATCTGGCAGAAAAAACCGGGGCCGTGCTGACCACAGGAAAGGATATCGTCTGCGAGAACGATAATCTGTATTACATTGACTACAACGGCAAAAAACAGCGTGTCGGAGCGGTATACCGAAGAATATCGGACGAGTATCTCGACCCGATGACCTTCTGTGAAGAGTCCGTGATTGGTATTCCGCACATTTTTGAAGCTTACCGCAAGGGCAATGCGGCTCTGCTGAATGCCCCGGGAAACGGTATCGCAGACGATAAGGGAATCTATTATTTCGTCCCTGAAATGGTCAGGTATTATCTCGGCGAAGAAGCCGTTCTGATGAACGCCCCGACCTATCTGCCGTTTTATGAGCAGGACATGAAGTATGTCCTCGACAATTTCGACAGGTTGGTTATCAAGGATGTTGCGGAGGCAGGCGGGTACGGGGTGGTTTTTGGCAGCTCACTGTCGGCGGAGAAAAAGTCGGAGTTTATCAGTCTGCTCAAAAAAGAACCCCGAAGGTTTATTGCACAGGAAGTCATTGATTTCTATGATCTGGATATTTTGGACGAGAACGGTGTGAAAGTGCCGAGAAAAGCCGATCTGCGTGCCTTTGTCCTCAGGGGCAGTACCACGAAGGTGTGGACAAGCGGTCTGACACGCTTCTCACGAAATCCGGATTCATTTATTGTCAACTCATCACAGGGCGGAGGTTTTAAAGATACATGGGTATTATCACGATAGACAAAAGCGACCACCTTTATTGGCTGGGAAGATATACGGAGAGAGTTCATACCACGCTGAAATACTATTTTAAGTCGGCCGATCTGATGATCGACTCCGATCCGGATTATTATGCGGTGCTCTGCCGGAAGATCGGGATCAGCGACATTTACGGTTCAAGCAAGGCGTTCAAAAGACAGTATGCCTTTGATGAATGTAATCCGGATTCGATTATCAGCAGTCTGAACCGGGCATACGATAACGCCATTGTTATGCGGGATTACATCGGCACCGAAACGATGGCCTATATCCAGCTTGCCATCGACGATATCAAAACTGCCGAGAACAGTCATTCCCCCATCGTTGATCTGATGAATGCGGTGGACCATATCCTGGCTTTCTGGGGATGTGTCAATGACATGATCGAGGATGAGCAGATCAGAAATATCATCAAGCTGGGAAAAGGCGTAGAACGGCTGGATCTGTACCTGAGCTTTGACAAGCCGGAAAGTGATATCAGGACGGCTTTTCAGCGCATGAAGGGCTATCTGCGCAAGTCAAAGCTGCGGTATGACGAAAAAGTGCTGTATACCTTGGAAAATACACTTTCCGAAGCCGCTTACCATCAGGAAGATGTCAAAAGTCTTCTGCATGACCTGATTCATACCTAAGGAGGGATTTTTTATCAGACGGTTACATTTTCATTATCGGCTGACGGCTTCATATAGTGAGGCTGTTAACAATCACAGCTATTCTGTCCTGTTCCTGCCCAAGGATACACAAAGACAGAAAATCAAAGAGTTGCGTGCTTCCGTGAACGGCGGCACGTTATTTCGGATGACAGATGACAGCTTTCATAATAAAAAGCTGTATGGTAAGATCACAGAGCCCCATGAGAGATTTGAGGTGTCCGTCAGCGGGATAGCCGAGACGGGTCTGGGGATCTTTGAGGAATATACGGACGATCCCTTCAATGCTGTCAGCTTTCAGTACCAGACAGCGCTGACAGAGCCCGGCACACATCTGCGGGAATATCATCAGTCTCTTGCGTTGGAAAACGAAAAGAGTCCGTATGAGAAGGTATTGAAAATGATGAAACAGCTTCCTACGGTTTTCAGGTACTGTTCCGGTTCCACCGGGATCCATGAAACAGCCGAGAAAGCCCTGACACTGGGGCAGGGGGTCTGTCAGGACTATGCCCATATCATGCTGTCCCTGCTAAGAATGGAGCATATTCCTGCAAGGTATGTTGTCGGCATGATGCTGGGAGACGGTGCCTCCCATGCATGGGTGGAGGCGTTGTGCAAAGGCTATTGGTACGGATTCGACGTGACCAATAACAAGCTCGTCAATGATGAATATATTCGTGTCTCCTGCGGCAGGGATTCCGGCGACTGTCCCGTGATCAAGGGAAAGTTCTACGGAGAGGGTACCCAGCAGCAGAGCGAGGCCGTTACCGTAGAAGAAATTGAGACAAAGGATGGATGGAAATGATTCAAACCATAGCGTCTGTGGGGCTGCCGATAGATGAGCCCCTGATGATCAGGAAAAACCGCCTGATGCCTGATAACAGACTGAACGGCAAGGAAAAGCGTATCAGCGTCGTGACAGGAACACACGGGGATGAACTGGAGGGACAGTACGTCTGTTATGAGCTGCAAAGGCGTATCCGGGAATCATACAGCTGTCTGACAGGTATCGTGGATATTTACCCGGCGCTCAACCCGCTGGGCATTGACTCCCTCACACGGGGTATTCCGGGCTTTGATCTCGACATGAACCGGTTGTTTCCCGGTGCCCAGAACGGTTCCATGCCGGAATATATTGCGTCACAGATTATTGCTGATCTCAGCGGCAGTGACGCTGTGATTGATATTCATGCCAGTAATATTTTTCTGGAGGAGATTCCCCAGGTAAGGATCAACGAGCTTTCAAAAGGCACCCTGATCCCCCTTGCCAAAAAGCTGAATGTGGATTATATCTGGGTCCATTCGGCTGCAACAGTGTTGGAATCAACGCTTGCCTATTCGCTGAACATGATCGGCACGCCGACTCTGGTAGTGGAAATGGGCGTGGGGATGCGGATCGCCAAGAAATTCGGCGATCAGCTGGTGGACGGTATTTTTGCATTGATGAAGGAGTTAGGGATCTGGAGCGGAGAGGTCGGGGAACCGAAGGAGCCGATCATTTCCGATGACGGCGAAGTGATGTTCATCAATGCGGGAAGTTCGGGGGTGTTCCTTCCTGCCGTGGAGCATTGGAAGAATGTCAGGGTGGGAGACCATATCGGAGATATCCTCAATCCTCTGACGGGAGAGATAAACGAGACCATTACGGCGCAGGCAGACGGTATCGTGTTTACCCTGCGGGAATATCCGATCGTTTCCGAAGGCTCGCTGATTGCGAGAATACTGGTGTAAGGAGGGAGTCCCATGGAAGAAAAAACGCTGTTTGAGCTTGGCTCGGTATACAGAGAAAATATGCGTATCAAGGCGTATACCTTCGGCAAGGGGGAACATTCCGCCTGCGTGGTGGGGGCGACAAGAGGTAATGAGGTTCAGCAGGTCTATATGTGTTCAAAGCTCATTGCTATTTTTGAACAGCTGGAGAAAAAGGGGAAGATCAGCGGCGGAAAGTCCGTGATGGTGATCCCCTGTGTCAATCCCCATTCCATGAATATCGGCAAGAGGTTCTGGTCAGCGGATAATACCGATATTAACAGAATGTTCCCGGGGTACAATCTCGGTGAGACCACTCAGCGGATTGCCGACGGTGTTTTCCGTCATATCAACGATTACGAATACGGCATCCAGTTTGCCAGTTTCTATCTGCAGGGCAGTTTTATTCCTCATGTCAGGATGATGAAAACGGAAAACGAATATGCCGAGCTTGCCAAGGATTTCGGGCTTCCCTATGTGTACCGCCGCAGGGCAAAGCCCTATGATACTACCACTCTTAATTATAACTGGCAGATATGGGGGACCAAGGCGTTTTCCATTTATACCAATGCTACGGACAGCATTGATGATGACAGTGCGGCGGAAGCGGTTAATGCGGTGCTGACATTTCTGAATAAACGGGGGATCATCAGATATCACTGCCATGAAGGCTATCTTTCACGTCTGATCGAAGGTCATGTGCTGGTCAATGTCAAGGCTGAAACTCCGGGGTTCTTTGTGCGTTATGCAGATGTCAATGCGAGAGTCAGGGAAGGGGAGCTTCTGGCAGAGATTACCGATCCCTATACCGGCAGGGTATTGGATCAGGTGATCTCTCCCGTCAACGGAATCGTCTTTTTCCATGCGAGCCAGCCCGTGATATATTCCAATACATCCTTATACCGTATCATCCCGAGTGATGATTTAGTGTAAACGGAGAATAACAGGCCGGGGCGGATCCGACGGAGATACCCCTCCACCAAAAGCAATGACCTGCCAGTTCCCGGGGAAAACCTTTTGCTGACGAAAAAAGGTTTTCCCCGAACCCCTTTCCAAAATTCGCTGAGGGATAAACCTTGCAGCAATCGATAAACACTCACTTCTCATCGTTATTGACCAAGGATTTGTAGGGACTTTCAGGCAAGGATTTTTAAAAATTGATTTTTGTGTTTCTTCTGGGAAGCGCTTTGATGCCATATACCAGGTATGCGATGCAGAACACGATGCTGATAGCGGTGACAATCGTCTGATATGGCAGAGATGGAGTTGTTGAAGGCATGGAACACGATGCAGGCAATGAGGCTGCCGGTGCGGAGGAAAATTCATACGCGGGCAGAAAGCTTCGTGTCACATCCTTCTGGGTGCAGTGTTGTGCCCCTGCCGGATATGAAAACACATTCGGACAGATTGAACCAATACTGTTGACAGAACTCCACTGTCCCCTTTATAATTTATATGGAAGTAGTTGCAAGGGCGGAATGCCCCTGCGGACAGAAAAGGACGGAAAGGATGTTCCGTTCGGCAGGATCATCCGCTATCAGAATGGAGTGAACAGAATGACTGAAAAAGAACGAATGCTCGCAGGAGAGCTTTACGACGCCCATGACCCGGAGCTGCGTCGGGATGCAGCCCGTTCCCGACGGATTACAAGGCTGTTTAACAATACTACCGAGGAACAGCAGAACTATCGCCGTGAGCTGTTGAAGGAGCTGTTCGGCAGCACAGGGGAGAACATCTACATTGAACCTCCCTTCCGCTGCGACTATGGCAGCAACACCTACATCGGTGAGAATTTTTACGCGAATTTTGACTGCATCATTCTGGATGTTGCCGAAGTCTACATTGGCAGCAACTGTCTGTTCGGACCGCGTGTGTGCGTCTATACACCGTGTCACCCCATTGATGCCGGCGTCCGCAATACCGGACTGGAATCCGGAAAGGCCATCAGCATCGGTAATAACGTGTGGATCGGCGACAATGCCGTGATCAATCCCGGCGTGACCATTGGCAATAACGTGGTGATCGGCTCAGGCTCTGTCGTCACCAAGGACATTCCCGACAATGTGGTGGCTGCGGGTAATCCCTGTCGGGTGCTCCGGCCGATCACCGAAGAGGATAAGCAGTATTGGTCGGCTCTTCTGGATGAATACCGCAGGAGCAAGGTCTATCCCTCCTGAAAAGACCCCCGGTTATTCTGCGTCTGTACGGCCTATTTTTCCGTGACTGCGAGCAGGTGGCCTGACAGTCCGATGATTTCTTCATGCGTATCCATCAGGCGAACCGTATTCATCAGAGCTGTTCTGGATGCCTCGTTTTTCCACAGCGCATCAATGTTGTGCGCAAGCCATGCACCGCCCATCACTCCGTGGACGACGGACTTCGGAAAACCGCCTGTTTCCAGTTCCTTTCGCAGCGCCTTTGCCGTATGCAGATGTGCGCTGCCCAATCCGCTGTACACGGTATGATCGGGATTGATGTGGCAGCCGTCCTCCAGTTAGCGAGCTACCATTGACAGGAAATCAGGATCTTCCAGATAAGTGCTCTTGTTTTCGCCGTCAGGAGCATAAACCGTGAGGTTATACAGCAGCACGGAGAATGGCGTCAATGCAGCAGCAAAGAGGACACCGTTTTCTTTCAGCAGACGTCGGCTTTCCCGGATGGCGGCGATCCGTTCGCTATAGTCTGTTATGTGATAGAGCGGCCCCATCAGAAGAACTGCATCGGCGCTGTGATCTTCCCGCGGCACATCCCGTGCGTCACACACTTCGCTTGCCGCAAGGGAACAGCCGGGGTATTCGCCCGCGAGCTTTACACTCATGCGGATATTGGTCGGGGACAGATCAAACAGATGCACCTCATATCCGAGTGAGGCGAGCCACCACGAATACTCCCCGTATGCACCGCCGATGTCATAGATCACGGCAGGCGGTTCCGGCAGATGTTCAAGCAGGAGTTCCTTTGTCCTTTCAAATTCAATCAATCCTATATTTTCCCTTAATCGGTTGTATTCACGTCCGGCCTCGTAATATGCCAGAAAAGTTTTGTCGATTGTTTTCATCACTATCTTCCTTCGATTTTTTATGGTTTGTAATTCGGTCTGATTCTCAGGTTGTTGGCGGCAATCGGACTGTTCCGGCATAACGATTCCCCCTTTCAAAAAGAATACCGGTCAGAAGCTCCGCAGAGCCGCTGACCGGTTACTTTTGTCTATACGCGTTATTCCGCACACAACAAACCAAGCCAGCTGTCCCATCTGACACTGACCTGTTGCTGATTCATTCTGTTTACAAACAAATCAACCATTGCTGTGTTCCTCTCTTCCTCAAAACTATTGAAGCCATTATATCACCCGTCTCCCAACTTGTCAATCCCCCCGGCCCGGCGAGCACGTCTGCGAGCACGGAAATCAATTCCGTGTAAAATGGGAACTGCTTGTTGACAATGAGGAGAAAACGTATTATAATCGTTAGTAAGCTAACAATTAGCAAGCTAACAGGAAAGGAGGAGCACAGATGTTGCAGGAAAAGTATATCGGTATAGAGATCAGCAAGACAAGCAATATCATCCGGCGCTGCTTCGGAAGAAACACTTTTAAGAAGAGAATGGAAAAGGCTACCGGAAAAAACGGCTGGATCATCGGTTACCTGGCACAGAACCAGGAAAAGGAGATCTTTCAGCGGGACATTGAAACGGAGTTTTCCATGCGCCGGTCAACGGTGTCGAATATGATCAAGCTCATGGAGCAGAAGGGTTATATTGCCCGTGAGTCCGTGCCGGGAGATGCAAGACTGAAACGGCTGGTGCTTACCGAAAAATCAATGGACACCTATGCTCACATGATGGAGGAGATCCACCACAGCGAAGAACAGATGAGAAAGGGGATTTCCGAAGAAGAACTGTCGGTATTCTTTCATGTGATGGAGATGATTCAACGGAATCTGCAGGAGGGAGGAGATACGACATGATACGCACGCTGGCAAAATCTATCAGAGAGTATAAGGTGGCATCTATTATCACGCCGATTTTTATGATCGGTGAGGTCATACTGGAGGTGCTGATCCCCTATCTGATGGCGGACCTGATTGACAACGGCATTGACAAGGGGGATATGGATTACATCTGGAAGCTGGGGCTTGTCCTGGCAGCCACCGCCCTGGCGTCACTGACCTTTGCCGCTCTTGCCGGAAAATACGGTGCGGTGGCGTCCGCCGGCTTTGCAAAGAATCTGCGCCATGATATGTTCCATAAGGTGCAGGATTTTTCCTTTGCCAATATTGATAAATTCTCGGCGGCGAGTCTGGTGACAAGACTGACCACCGATGTGACCAACGTACAGAACGCTTATCAGATGATCCTTCGCATGGCGTTTCGTGCTCCCTGCATGATGATCTTCGCCATGGTGATGTCGTTCCAGGTGAACGCGGCGCTGTCGTGGACGTTCGTGATCTGCATCCCGATTATCGGCTTCGCGTTGTTTCTGATTATCCGCTTTGCCCATCCCATCTTTACCCGTGTGTTCAAGAAATACGACAATCTCAATCGTATCGTCCAGGAGAATCTGCATGGTATCCGTGTGGTGAAATCCTTTGTACGGGAAGATTTTGAAAATGAAAAGTTCAAGGCTGCCTCCCAGGAAATCTATGCCGATTTCAGCAAGGCAGAAAAAACCATCTCTTTTACAATGCCTGTGATGCAGGTTTGTGTATATGCGTGTATCCTTATTATCTCGTGGTTCGCCGCCAGACTGATCGTGTATGATAACATGACCACCGGAGAACTGGCCAGTATGATGACCTATATCATGCAGATTCTGATGAGCCTGATGTTTATTTCCATCATCATGGTGATGATTACCCTGTCGAGAGCTTCCGGTGAGCGTATTGCCGAGGTGCTCGAGGAGGAAAGCAGCATTGTCAATCCTGAAAATCCGGTAAAGGAGATCAAGGACGGCAGTATCCGCTTTGAAAACGTCAGCTTCAGCTATGCCGGCGACAAAGACAAGCTCTGTCTGAAGAATGCCGATCTTAACATCCGCTCCGGCGAGACGGTGGGTATCATCGGCGGAACGGGCTCTTCCAAGTCCACTCTGGTACAGCTGATTCCCCGTCTGTATGACGCTACCGACGGCAGTGTGATGGTGGGCGGAAGAGACGTCAGGGAGTATGATCTGGAAGTCCTGCGTGACAGCGTTGCCATGGTACTGCAGAAGAACGTGCTGTTTTCCGGCACCATCAAGGAAAACCTGCGCTGGGGCAACGAAAACGCCACCGACGAGGAACTGGTCAAGGCCTGTCAGCTGGCCTGTGCCGACGAGTTCATCCAGCAGTTCCCGGATAAATATGACACCCACATTGAACAGGGCGGTACAAACGTGTCCGGTGGTCAGCGTCAGCGTCTCTGCATTGCGAGAGCGCTGCTGAAAAAGCCGAAGATCCTGATTCTTGACGACTCTACCAGTGCCGTTGACACCAAGACCGATGCCCATATCCGCAAGGCCTTCGCTACCGAGATCCCCGATACTACCAAACTGATTATTGCCCAGCGTGTGTCCTCCGTGCAGGAGGCCGACAAGATCATTGTGCTTGATAAGGGCACGATCAACGCTGTGGGTACCCATGAAGAGCTTCTCAAGAGTAATAAAATCTATCAGGAGGTCTACTATTCACAGCAGAAGGGAAGTGAGGACGCATGAACAGAATGAGACAGCCTGCCAAAGCAGGATTCGATCCGAAAAACAGACCGCCCATGATGAAGCAGAAGCCCGGAAAGACTATCCAGCGGCTGCTTTCCTACTTCAAGGCTTACAAGCTGCGGTTTATCTTTGTGCTGATCTGCATCGTGTTCAGCGCCGCTGCGGGTGTTGCCAGCTCCCTGTTTATCCAGATCCTCATTGATAACTACATCACTCCGCTGTTAGTGGCGCAGGAGAAGGATTTCAGCGGCCTGCTGCTCCTGATACTGATTATGGGCGGCATCCTTCTGTTGGGAGCACTTGCTACCCTTGTCTATAACCGCATGATGGTGACGATCTCCCAGGGAATCCAGAAAAAGATCCGTGATGAGATGTTCGAGCACATGCAGAAGCTCCCCGTCCGTTATTTCGACACCCACACCCATGGCGACCTGATGAGCCGCTATACCAATGATACCGATACCCTTCGTCAGATGCTTTCTATGAGTGTGCCGCAGATGTTTTCGTCCCTGATGACGATCATTGCCGTGTTCTTTGCGATGCTGTTCCTGAACTTCTATCTGACGCTGTTCGTGCTTATCTTTGTGGGCGTGATGATGTTCATCACCAAGAAGATCGCCTCCCGCAGCGCTGCTCACTTTATCGCCCAGCAGAAGGAAATCGGTGAGATGAACGGCTTCATCGAAGAAATGATTAACGGACAGAAGGTTGTCAAGGTGTTCTGCCATGAGGACAAGTCCAAGGAGGAATTCGACAGGAAAAACGAAAGTCTCTGCAAGAGCGCTACCGATGCCAACACCTACGCAAATATCCTTATGCCCATTATGAACAACCTGGGCAATCTCCAGTATGTGCTGATTGCCATTGTGGGCGGTCTGCTGGCCATCACAGGGGTGAGTGCCGTATCACTGGGCGTGATTGCCTCGTTCCTCCAGCTTTCCAAGAACTTCACCCGCCCGATCAGTGAAATTTCCAATCAGATCAATTCCATTATTATGGCGCTGGCTGGTGCCGAGAGAATTTTTGACCTGATGGATGCCGAGGTCGAGCAGGATAACGGTTATGTGACCCTCGTGAACGCGAAATACGACCGTGAAGACAATCTGGTGGAAACTGACGAATGCACCGAAATGTGGGCATGGAAGCATCCCCACGGTGACGGCACCGTTACTTATACCAAGCTCAACGGAGATGTGGTTCTTGACGATGTGGACTTTGGTTATGTGCCGGATAAGATTGTCCTTCATAATGTGACGCTCCACGCACAGCCCGGCGAGAAGATTGCCTTTGTGGGCTCCACCGGTGCCGGGAAGACCACGATCACGAACCTTATCAATCGTTTCTATGACATTGACGACGGTAAGATCCGTTATGACGGTATCAATATCAACAAGATCAAGAAGCCCGATCTGCGCCGTTCCCTGGGAATCGTCCTGCAGGACGTGCATCTGTTTACCGGTACGGTGATGGAGAATATCCGGTACGGCAAGCTGGACGCCTCGGATGATGAGTGCATTGCCGCCGCAAAGCTTGCCAACGCCCATGATTTCATCTCCCGTCTCCCCGACGGCTACAACACCATGATTACGGGTGACGGCGGGATGCTCTCACAGGGGCAGTGCCAGTTGATCTCCATTGCACGGGCGGCGGTGGCCGATCCCCCGGTGATGATCCTGGACGAAGCTACCTCCAGCATTGATACCCGAACGGAAGCGCTGGTTTCAAAGGGAATGGACGGACTGATGTATGGTCGGACGGTCTTTGTCATTGCGCACCGTCTCTCCACGGTACGCAACTCGGATGATATTCTTGTCCTGGAGCAGGGCAGAATCATCGAATCCGGCTCGCACGACTCCCTCATCTCTCAAAAAGGCAAATACTACAGCCTCTATACCGGTGCCTTTGAGTTGTCATAATCATCTGAAAACCGAATCAGTCAAAAGCAGGCACGGTCATTCTTCCGGAGTGACCGTGCCTGCTTGACTGGTGATGATGAATGGATGTCCGCAATGTCAGCCGATCCCGTCGGCTTTCGGCTGTGTGAAAAGGGTGGGGAGCTCATAGCCGGCTGAAAGAAAATTGTCGGTGGGGAGATTCTCCCGGAACGGAAGCGGATTGTTTTCAGGGGTGGTGCTGTCGTAGATCAGATAGGGAACAGCCTCCAGAGTGGGTTTCCCCAGAGCGGCGGAAACGGCATGATCGGCGGTCAGAAGGATCCGGAACGGCTCTCCCGATTCATGGAGCTCATGGATGAGCGGTGCAATCAGCTGCCGGTCAATGGAGGAGATGGCGGCGGTTTTTTCGGCGTGGCTGCCGCAGCCTGCCAATGCGTCGTCATACAGCATCACCATGTCGTAGCTTTTCAGGAGCTTTCTGACCTGTGAAATCTGTTTCTCTGTCTGTCCGGCCGGTGAACGCAGTACCTGGACTCCGCAGGTTCTGGCGATACCGCTCACATAGTTGCTGGTTGAGACGATTGAGGCTTTGACGGCATAGCGGTACGAGAAGCTCTCCGGCTGCGGTTTAGCGGAAGCTCCCCAGAGCCATACAGCATCCGCCGGCAGTTTACCGGCATCACGATAGGCCTGATGGAGAGGATGAGCTGTCAGGACGGCGGTGCTTTCCTGCATGAGTGACAGCAGGGGAGGGGTGAAATCACCTGCCGGAAGAAAGGCGTTCAGCGGATTTCCGCGAACCGTTTCCGGCGGACAGAGCTTTCCGGGATTTTCCTCACCCTTGTGCCAGATCACGAAGGTACTGCCGTCCGGAGCCGTGCGGAACGAAAAAATATGGCTGCCAAGCTGCTGTTCGAGGGTATCCATCAATGTGGCGGCGTCATCACGGGACAGGGGAGCATCCGCTAACATGGTGCGCTCTTCAAAGGATTCACCCTCCGACAGGCTCACAAATCGGCAGAAAAGAACCACATCATCTTTTTTCATTGTGAGACCGCTTCCGAGCAATTCAAAGCCTGCCCGTCTGAGTTGAGTCTGACGGGGGCGCAAACCGAACAGCGAGAGTGCGCCGGCATCCTCCAAGGGATGAAAATGGGTAGGAATAGTCTGTACCAGTCCGACGCGGGATACCGGTGCGAGTGTATCAATGGCAGGCGTATCCGCACAGACAAGGGGAGTATCCTCCTGCGGCGGTATCGCAGGTCTATCGAACAGACCGCTCAGAAACAATGCTATATATTTCATATCGTCAACATCCTCATTTCATTTCTACCCCCATTATAATCCCCTTCCCCCCCTAAAATCAACCTTTCTCCGGCGAGCCGCACGGAAATCCATTCTGATCTGCCAGTTCCCGGGGAAAACCTTTCAAAAATTCGCTGAGGGATAATCCTTGCAGCAATCGATAAACACTATCTTCTCATCGTTGTTGACCAAGGATTTGCAGGGACATTCAGGCAAGGCTTTTTATCATTGATTTCCGTAGAAGAATCCCACGTCAATCTAAATCTGCAATAATTCTGTAACCGAAATTACAGCAATAAAATTGCGAATGAAGTTCGCAAGGTTGTTGAGAT
>ONEU01000030.1 GCA_900316925.1 uncultured Eubacteriales bacterium | reverse complement strand
CGCCGCAGTGAACGGCAGCGTGACACGGGTGCGCAGGCTCTGCGCCGAACGGCAGCGTGACTACACAGCGGCGGGGCGCCGCTTGACTTTGGAGGGTGGGTGTGATATAAATAGAGGTGTAGGAAAGAAGTGTTTTTCGGAGGTATCTTATCCGTGAGCGGAAAGGTAACAAGAGAGAAGGAGAACAAGAAAATGAAAAATACGGTTTCAACTTTGCTCGTGCAGAAGCAATCAGGTGATAAGATCACGATGCTTACTGCGTATGACTACACCACAGCAAAGATTATGGATGAATGCGGCGTGAACGCTATCCTGGTGGGGGATTCTCTCGGCATGGTGATGCTGGGATATGAAAATACCCTGCCGGTGACAATGGAGGATATGATCCACCATACGGCGGCAGTCTCCAGAGGTGTTGAAAACGCATTCGTGGTGGCCGATATGCCGTTTATGTCCTATCAGGTCAGCGTACAGCAGGCCGTGACCAATGCCGGCAGACTGGTCAAAGAGGGCGGCGCAAATGCCGTGAAGCTGGAGGGCGGCGCAGAGGTGTGTGAGCAGATCGAGGCTATCGTCAATGCGTCAATCCCTGTGGTGGCTCATCTCGGTCTGACACCGCAGTCGGTCAATGCTTTCGGCGGCTTCAAGGTTCAGGGGAAAAGCCTTGAAAAAGCAGAAAAGCTGCTGGAGGATGCCGTGAGGATCCAACAGGCAGGCGCCTGTGCCGTTGTGCTGGAGGGAATCCCCGCAAGGCTTGCTCAACTCATTACCGACAAACTGGTCATCCCGACTATCGGGATCGGCGCCGGTAACGGGTGTGACGGTCAGGTGCTGGTGTACCAGGATATGATGGGGCTGACGACCGGCCATACGGCAAAGTTCGTGAAATGCTTTGCACCCCTGGGCAGCGTGATGAGAGACGGAATCAAGGAATATATCAGTGAAACCAAAAGCGGCGCGTTCCCCGCAGAGGAACATACCTACGCAATGGATGACGCTGTGATCAGCAAGCTGATGGAGGAGAATCAATAAATGAAAATTGTAACAACGATAGAAGAAGTCCGCACACAGGTGAAACAATGGAGAGCAGAGGGACTGACGGTGGGACTGGTGCCGACAATGGGATATCTCCACGAGGGTCACGCCAGTCTGATCGACGCTTGCCACCGGGATAATGACAGAACCGTTGTGTCTGATTTTGTCAACCCGATGCAGTTCGGCCCCACAGAGGACCTGGAAAGCTATCCCCGGGATATTGACCATGACGCCGCTCTGGCAGAGGCACACGGCTGTGATCTCATTTTCCACCCCGAGCCTGCGGAAATGTACCACCAGGGCTTTTCCTCCTTCGTGGATATGACCGTGCTGACCGAGGAGCTCTGCGGACTCAGCAGACCGGTGCATTTCAGAGGCGTGTGTACCGTGGTTTCAAAGCTGTTCCATATTGTCAGTCCCGACCGGGCGTATTTCGGCAAAAAGGATGCCCAGCAGCTTGCGGTCATCAGACACATGGTGGATGACCTGAATATGGATATTGAGATCGTGGGATGTCCCATCATCCGTGAAGCAGACGGACTTGCCAAAAGCTCCCGCAACACCTATCTCAGCCCGGACGAAAGAAAGGCCGCTCTGGTGCTTTCCCAGGCCATCCGTCTTGGCTCCGGGATGGTGAGGGACGGCGAAACGGATGGCGCTGCCATTATTGAAGCCATGAAACAGCATATCCATGCCGAACCGCTGGCAAGGATTGATTACGTCAAGATCGTTGACCTTGCCACGATGCAGCAGATTCCGGTGCTTGACCGTCCTGCCCTTTGTGCCATCGCTGTTTATATCGGCAGCACCAGACTGATCGATAATTTCTTCACCGAGGATGTGACCGGCTGACGGCAGCTTTTCACTACCCTTGTTGAGGGCGGAAGCAGAGAATGACTATCAACGGAAAGTGGAAAGGGAGAATCCAATGGAATTATCAATGCTGAAATGTAAGATACACCGTGCGGTGATCACCCAGGCGGAGCTGAATTATGTCGGCAGCGTCACCATTGACGAGGACCTGATGGACGCCGCAGGATTGTGTGAATATGAGCGTGTCCATATCGTCAATATCAACAGCGGGAGCCGTATTGAGACCTATGTGATCGCAGGAGAGCGGGGCAGCGGGATGATCTGCCTGAACGGAGCGGCGGCGCGTTCGGGTCAGAAGGGTGACCTGATTATCATTATGGCCTACGCTTCCATGACGCCCCAGGAGGCGAAGGAACACCGTCCGCAGGTGGTGTTCGTGGATGAACAGAACAGAATCGTCCGTACCGCTCAGTACGAGAAACACGGCGAGCTTGCATAAACAAAGGACGTACCTTCAATCAGAGGGTACGTCCTTTTTCTGTAATATGGCGGTGAGTGCGGAATAGTCGGTATCGGGATGCTTTTTGCGGGCAAGGCCGATGAGCTTCAGGGAGACTGCCCGGTAACATTCCCGGTCAACGGCATCTTCAAAGCAGCTCAGGTGCTTTTGTACGGTTTCAATGTCACAGCGTTCCACGGGGCCTGTGAGCGCCGTTGCAGGGTCTGTCCGGAGGATGCTCCGGATATTGGCGGTAATCAGCGGTTCGAGGGCAAGAAGCGCCTGTTCCTCGGTAAAGCCGCAGGTTGACAGCAGGGCGGTGCTCCCGGCAATCAGCCCGCATACCAGATTGCTGGCAACGGCACAGGCAGCGTGATAGGCTGTTTTGTGGGCTGCCGACAGGAGCTTCACCGGATTGCCCAGCGCTTCAAAAAACGATTTCCATTCCTCTAGATGCTCCGGGTCCCCCTCCACGGAGAAATATGCGCTGCCGATCTCCTGGTAGGAGCCGGTTTTGCTGCTGATGGGGAAGAGGGGGTGGATGGAATAGCCCCATGCACCGTAGGCTCTGATATCCGGAAAGGCGTCCGCCGCCGACAGCGCCCCGCTGCAGTGACAAAGCTGCTTGCCGGCGATCCCCGCTCCCGCAACGGACAGATATGTGTCCCGGATGGCGGCATCGGGAGTGGTGATAAACAGCACATCACTTGCCTGTACCAGTGCGGACGGAGTGTCAAAGGCGCTGCTGCCGGTAAAGCGGGCGGCTCCTTCGGCGGAATCCTTGTGACGGCTGTAGTAGCCCGAAAGGGAAAGCCCCTTGTCGGCAAAATACTTTCCCAGCGTCCATCCGGCCTTGCCGGCTCCGATAAATCCGATCCTCATGGTTCGGGTCTTTCCGTCTGCTGACGGCGTTGTCTCTCTCATAACAGTCTCCTCCGGATGTATTCCTCTGTCGGATGCTTTTCTTTCCGGTGCAGCGCTCATGGGCAGCCACCTCATGTGCTATAACAGCAAAAAAGCACCTGCGGAATGCAAGTGCTTTAACGTCCGAGTGACAGGAGTCGAACCTGCGGCCTCTTGAACCCCATTCAAATGTCCCTGTTTTTCGGACTGACTTTACTAAAATAAAGAAATTGAGTTGATAATTCCT
>ONEU01000044.1 GCA_900316925.1 uncultured Eubacteriales bacterium | reverse complement strand
TGAAATTCGCCGATGGTAAAACGTTGCCTGCATCCTGGACGGTTGAAGACGGATTACTCTGCGTTCGTGCAGCAGGCGGTCTCCAGACATTCAACCTTATTGACGGCAGCCTGGAGGATACCGATACCGGCTGGACCTATCACAAGGTAACAGAATTGAACGGTGACTGATCGCCGCAATAACAATGGTAAGGAATCGGCGGCCGGTTAACTCCCCCCTTTGGATCGGACCGCCGGGGACTCGTCTCATCGGGTCCTCCCATTTCCAAAAAAGCTCCGTATTCTCGTGGAATACGGAGCTTTCTTTTCGGATATCAGATTTTGTCAAGTGCCTGGGTGAGGTCAGCAATGATGTCGTCGATGTACTCAATGCCAACGGACATTCTGATGAGGTTGGGCTTAACGCCGCACTCTTCAAGCTGCTGGTCATTCATCTGACGATGGGTCGTGCTGGCAGGATGCAGGGCACAGGTGCGCACGTCGGCAACGTGGATCACGAGCTTTGCAAGCCGGAGGTTATCCATGAACTTCATGGCCTGCTCTCTGCCGCCCTTGACGCCGAAGGAGATGACGCCGCAGGAACCGTTGGGCATATATTTCTTGGTGCGCTCATAGTATTTGTTGCTTTCCAGACCGGGATAGTTCACCCACTCGATCTTGTCGTTGTTTTCCAGGAATTTTGCAACTGCCAGGGCATTGGAGCAGTGACGCTCTACCCGCAGGAAGAGTGTTTCGATGCCCAGGCTCAGCAGAAATGCGTTCTGCGGGCTCTGCTGCGGACCATAGTCTCTCATCAGATGGGTGACAGCCTTGGTGATATAGGCAGCCTTGCCGAAACGCTCGGTATAAATGACGCCGTGATAGGATTCATCCGGCTCGGTGAAAGCAGGATATTTGCCGTTTGTCCAGTCGAAGTTGCCGCTGTCAACGATCACGCCGCCCAGGGCAACTGCATGGCCGTCAAGGTATTTGGAGGTGGAGTGGACAATGATATCGGCACCCCACTCAAAGGGACGGAAGTTGACAGGGGTGGGGAAGGTGTTATCGACGATCAGCGGTACGCCGTGTGCATGAGCGATTCTGGCATAGAGCTCTACATCCGCAACATCCAGCGACGGGTTGGAAATGCTCTCCACAAAACAAGCCTTGGTGTTCTCTTTGAAAGCGGCGTTGATCTCCTCTTCGGTGGCGTCCGGGGTCACGAAGGTGAAGTCGATGCCCAGTTCCCGCAGGGACTTATGGAAGAGGTTGAAGGTTCCGCCGTAGATGGCAGTGCTGCATACCACATGGTCGCCGGCATGACAGATATTCGTGATGGACAGCATGGAAGCGGCCTGACCGGATGCGGTGAGCATGGCGCCCACACCGCCCTCAAGGGCTGCAATCTTTGCGGCAACCGCGCTGAGTGTGGGGTTGGTCAGACGGGTATAGAAAAAGCCGTCCTCCTCCAGATCGAACAGCTTGCCCAGTGTGGCAGCGGAATCATACTTGAAGGTCGTGCTCTGGACGATCGGCACGACTCTCGATTCTCCGTTTTTCGGCTCATAGCCGGCCTGTACGCATTTGGTGTTGATATGGTACATACTCATGTCTCCTTTATTTCCTCTAAAATTTTTATAATATCAGCCGATACCTCGGGGATGGTGCGCGAAGCATCGACGATTCTGATGGTTTCACGATCCTCCAGCAGCCGGAATACCTCCAGAAAACGGCTGCGGATCCTTTGCTGAGCTTCTATGTTTTCGTAGATCTCCCGATCCATCCGGCTTGCCGCAATGCGCCTGTCGCTCACGTCGGGATCCAGGTCAAGGAAGATGCAGACATCCGGGCGGATAATTTCCTGACAGTCCAGATTCATCTGCATGACCCATTTCAGGTCGGCGTCAATGCCCTGATAGGCGAAGGAGGAATAGTAATAGCGGTCGCAGACCACATCCACTCCCTCGCTGAGATATTTCCGGATGCCGTTGATGGGGTTGACGTTGTGGAAAATCCTGTCCAGCAGAAACAGCGCCGACAGCTCATAGGCATCCCGCCGCACAAAGCCGCCCAGGGCGTCACGCAGCATTCCGCCGGTGGAGGTGTTGGTCGGCTCTGCGGTCCGGTACACCTGCCGTCCCTGCTTTTTCATTTCCTGTACCAGCAGGTCGATCTGCGTGCCTTTTCCGGAACCGTCAATTCCCTCGAAAACGATAAACTTTCCTCTTGTTGTTTCACTCATGCCGTTCTCTCCGTATCTGATGAAGAATACCCTCTTATTTTACTCCTTTTTCCGCTTATTATCAATATGTTTTTGCTGCGTTCCACGAAAAACAGTTCTGACCTGCCAGTTCCCGGGGAACCCTTTTTCTGGCGAAAAAAGGTTTTTCCCCGGACCCCTTTCCAAAATTCGCTGCGGGATAGACCTTGCCGCAATCGGTAAACATTCACTGCTCATCGTCGTTGACGAAGCATTTGCATGGACTTTCGGGCAAGGATTTTTCGTCCGCCGTTTCATGGACATCCCTTTTCTGAAACCCCGGGAGGCTTGGAACCATCAACCGTCGGGAGCGTCGGGGGCGTCTGCCAGGTGCCGTGCCGCATCCTGCTGACGGTATGCGTAATACTGGTGGACAAGGTTCTGATAGCCGAGCTGCTTCATCATGCCGTAGCGCACCTGATAGCGGGATTTCCGATGTACGCCGCTGACGAGATAACGGATGCAGTCCTGGGCATAGCGGTCGATCTTCTGCAGACTGGCGGTGGTATTGATTACCGGAAAGAACCAACTGCTCCAGGTCAGTTCGTTGTCGTGGGGGCCTTCCAGCAGCTTCCGGTTGAAGATGCGGATAAACGCTGCGGCGGCATTCTCGCCGGTCATATCATTGCGCTTTCGCCAACGCTGCAATGCCCGTGCCTTCCGGCGCATTTTTGCCTTGATCTTCTGCACGGTGACGGGAGCAATGTCGATGGTGCCCTCCCGATAGGAGAATCCCAGGAACGTCCAGCCCTCCCGGGGCGTGTAGAATACCTCTTTTTCGGGGTTGACCCGCAGTTGGTGGCGGTGAAGTGTCCCGCGTATGGTGTCGGCGTAGCTTTTCAGGGTCTCCGCATCGGGTGCAAAAACAATGATGTCGTCGGAATAGCGCGCGTAGGGGATCTTCCGCTCATCAAAGTGCCTGTCAAGCTCCCGCAGGAACAGGTTCGCATAAAAGGACGCCAGCGGAGTGCCTGCCATGATCCCCTTTTCCTCGGTGATGACGCTGCCGCGGTCGATCACCCGTTCCTCCTGCAGCAGGCTGCTCAGGAACTGATACAGCCCGGGATCGTCCCGCAATACTTCTATCAGCTGCGGCAGCAGCAATGAAAGGGGGACGGAATTGAAGTAGTTGCTGATATCTACCTTATAGGCGTACATTTCCCGGAGCTCCCGGCAGCCTGCGAACCGGCGGACAGCGTCCTTGGCCGTGCGTCCCGGCCGGAAGGAATAAAGGTTATCGCAAAACAGGCTGTCATACTGCCGCAGCAACAGATAGGTCAGCAGCTTCAGGACGATATTCTCCGCCCGGGGATAGACATAGACGACACGCTTTTTTTGCGAGTTGGTCTTGTTGACCACCGAACGCTGCGGCAGCGGAAACGGTTCCCTGCCGGCAATGCGCTCACAGACCGGCAGATACGCCTGCTCGTCAATAAAGCGCCGCAGCTCCTGCTCAAACGGCTTGTGACACACCAGTGAGGTTTTGTATGTATAGAATCGGCGCCAGGTGCTCTCCTCGGAGAGCTTTTCCAGCAGCGGCATATCGCTTCCCTCCCGATTTACAATAAACTGCGGTATTTTCACCCGCTCACAGAGGCAGTCAGGTGAAAACACCGCAGAAGCACTGTCGGACAGTGCGGCGTGATGCTGTTGTGGGATGCGTCGGGAAACAGACAGCCTGCCGTCTCCGGAGAAATTGTTAAATCCTGGAAAATTCCAGGATATACGAGACCGTACACAGACCGGCTGCCTGCGAAGCCGTTTTTCAGTCTGTGCCGGGTCCGCCGCAGGCGCAGAGCGTTCTCCCGGGCAGACGGCAAAGCCGCTTTTCCGTTCACGCATGGCTCACTATCTTAGCTGTTTCACTTTGTTACAGTGAAAGAGCGCTGCGTGTGCGGGTGATTACATAGGAACGGGTGTTCCACCATCCCTCTACATTGTGGTAAAACCGCAGGTACGGGATGCCGTTCCTGCCGCAGACGTTCCGCATCTTTTTGACGCCGCTGCTTTTGGAAAGCAGCTCTACCACCAGTGCTGTCTGATTGTTCATGCTGAAGGTGATGAGGACATACTGCATATTCGATGACGGCTTGCAGTCGATCTGATACTGCGGAAATTCCGAACGGTAAATGTTCATAAAGTAGTCAAGATAACTGCCGCCATAGGAATACTGATTTTCTTCATCAGGCATGATCGGTCCCCAGGAAAAGCCGGAGGGACCGGGCACATTCTGTGCGGCTGCCTGCGGTGAAGCCTGCTGCGGAACAGTCTGTGACGGTTGGGGGGCGCTTGACGGCTGCTGGAATCCTTTGATTGCCTCATTCGTCGCCGTGCGGACAAGCTGGCGGTTCACGTCGCCAAGGAGCTTTGAAAACAGACCCATATAAATGCCTCCTTTAAATAGCAGATCATATAGTACAATTATACCATTTTCTTTGCTGTCCTGCAATCCATTTCCGAGAATTATCACGGAAATCCATTTTGACCTGTCAGTTACCAGGGAAAACCTTTTTCCGGCGAAGAAAAGGTTTTCCCCGGACCCCTTTCCAAAATTCGCTGAAGGAGATACCTTGCAGAAATTGGTAAACGCTCATTTCTCAGCGTTGCTGCCGAAGAATGTGCATGGACTTTACCGACGGGGAATCCCTGTTCCGTAACCGCTGCATCAACGGTCGGTTTCCGGGCAATAAAAAAGTGAACAGCCGATAATGTCCTGCCGGCTGTTCACGGATTGCTTTTCTGTAGGGGACGATCAGATCACACGGACGCGGATCACACCGTCAATTGCCTTGATAGCGTTTACGGCGTCGTCAGATACGGCATTGGCGACATCCAGGATGGAATAAGAATAATCCTTTCTGGACTGGCTTGCCATTGCTTCAATATTGTTGCCTGTCTCAGACAGCTTTGCACACACGGAGCTGATCATGTTCGGGATGTTCTTGTGAATCACACAAACTCTTGCGGCGCCTGCTCTTGCCATGGAGACATTGGGCAGGGTGACGGAGTTCTTGATGTTGCCGTTTTCAAGGAAGTCCTTGATCTCGTCGGCAGCCATCATTGCGCAGTTCTCCTCAGACTCGGGAGTGGATGCGCCCAGGTGGGGGATGGCAATGACGCCCTCTTCACCCAGGATATCATCGGTGGCAAAGTCGGTTACATAAGCGGATACCTTCTTGTCTGCCAGTGCCTTCAGTACGTCTGTGGAAACAGCCAGGTCGGCTCTGGAGAAGTTCAGGATGCGAACGCCGTCCTTCATCTTTGCGATGTTTGCAGCGTTGATCACACCCTTGGTGTCGGGAGTCAGCGGCACATGAACGGTGATGTAGTCGCTGGCAGCAAAGATCTCATCGAGAGTCTCAACGTGCTTTACCTTTCTGGAAATGAGCAGTGCATGGTCAACAGACAGGAACGGGTCATAGCCGACAACGTCCATGCCCAGAGCTACGGCTGCGTTGGCTACCAGGATGCCGATTGCGCCCAGACCGATTACGCCGAGTGTCTTCCCCTTGATCTCGGGGCCTACAAACTGGCTCTTGCCCTTTTCTACCATCTTGCCCACAGCGTCGCCGTTGCCCTTCAGGGTCTTTGCCCATGCGATTCCGTCAACGACCTTTCTGGAGCTGAGCAGAAGACCGGTCAGTACCAGCTCTTTCACAGCATTGGCATTTGCACCGGGAGTGTTGAATACCACAATGCCCTGCTCGGAGCACTTGTCCAGCGGGATGTTGTTCACGCCGGCACCTGCTCTGGCAATTGCCAGCAGGCTCTCGGGCATCTCCATATCATGCATGGCAGCGGAACGTACCAGGATTGCATCGGGATTCTGCATATCGTCAGCGACTGCATAGTTGTCGCCCAGGCGGGAAAGACCTGTCTTTGAGATCTTATTGAGCGTCTGAATATTATACATTTTTGTCACCCTTTATAAAATGTAGTTTTCCGCCAACACCTTGCGGCATTGGCGGATAGATTTGTGATGATAAACGGATCAGCTGTTGGCAGCTTCAAACTCGCCCATGAACTTCACGAGCTTCTCGACGCCCTCGATGGGCATTGCGTTGTAGATGGAGGCTCTCATGCCGCCTACGGTGCGGTGACCCTTCAGGTTCACGAAATCGTTGGCTGTGGCTTCCTTGACAAACTTCGCATCCAGCTCCTCGTTGCCGGTGATGAAGGGTACGTTCATCAGGGAACGATCCTCCGGTACTACAGTACCCTTGAACAGCTTGGAGTTGTCGAGGAAGTTGTACAGGATGGATGCCTTCTGCTCGTTGCGCTTCTTCATGTTCTCCAGACCGCCGATGTCGTTCTTGATCCACTCCAGAACGAGCTTTGCGATGTAGATCGTCCAGCAGGGAGGTGTATTGAACATGGAACCGTTATCAGCGTGTGTCTGGAAGTTCAGCATGGTGGGGGTGATGTCCATTGCGTGACCGATGAGGTCCTCACGGATGATAGCCACTACCAGGCCGGCAGGAGCCATGTTCTTCTGTGCGCCGGCATAGATGACGCCGAACTTGGATACGTCGATGGGCTCGGACAGGAAGCAGGAGGATACGTCTGCTACCAGCGGTACATCGCCGGTCTGGGGCAGCTCGTGATAAACCGTACCATAGATGGTGTTGTTCATGCAGATGTAGAAGTAGTCTGCATCCTTGGTGAAGGTGTCGGGATCGAGCTTCGGAATATAGGAGAAGGTCTTGTCCTTTGAGGATGCAACGGCCTTTGCGTCAATATATCTGGCAGCCTCTTTGTATGCCTTGGTTGCCCACTGGCCGGTGAGCACATAGTCAGCCTTACCGCTCTTGGTGCCCAGGTTCATGGGAATAGCGGTGAACTGGGTGGAAGCGCCGCCCTGCAGGAACAGTACCTTATAGTTATCGGGAATGTTCATTACCTCACGCAGCAGGCTCTCGGCACCGGTGATGATACCCTCGAATACCTTGGAACGGTGAGACATTTCCATGACGGACTGGCCGCAGCCCTGATAGTCCATCATTTCTTCAGCGGCTCTTTTCAGCACGACTTCAGGCAGAACAGAAGGACCTGCGGAAAAATTGTACACTCTTTTCATTTTTATTACCTCCATAAATGTATTTGCATATACCTATGCGATACTCTACCATTATAGAGCAATTTTTTCTTGAAGTCAATTCATTCTTGCAATTTTTTGTGTTCCATCCTGTTTTTTTTGCTATTGTTCGGGCATATTTTAACAGTCGGGGGTGTTTTGCTGTCAAATCTGGTACGGATGCCTCCTTGTTTTTGATGATCTGCCGCCTTTTCTGCATTCAGCCGTCATTCCCTTATTGCTCCAAAATGCATAATTCCGTTTCCTATCTTTCATACGGGTTGACTTTTGGATGGGAGAGTATTATAATGGAGATGTCTACCTTTTTGATAAGATGTGGGTAGGATGGGAGTGTGATAGGGTGGAGTTTAATAAAAAGAATATGCTGAGAATGTTTTTCCTGGCTGTCAGTGTCATTTTGGTGTTCCTGGCGTTTGAACACATGAATATTGTGTTCGGCTTCCTGAACTGGCTGCTCGGTGTGCTCACTCCGTTCATTATTGCCGGTGTGTTTATCTTCATTCTCAATGTTCCCTTGAAGGTGATCGAAAAACATCTGTTTCGACCTAAAAAAGGAAAATCGGTCAGCAAAATCAAGGAAAAGGCCAGACGCCCCCTGGCACTTACTATCTCTATTGCCCTGCTCGTCGTGGTGATCGGCGTTTTTCTTACCATCATTATTCCTGAAATCGGTAAGAGCCTCGGGACTATCGCTGAACGTGTTCCGTCGGTGCTCCAGAATCTCCAGAATTGGCTTGCTGAAGTGAGTGAGAAAAATGATACCGTTAAACAGATCGTCTCCGGACTTTCCATTGACTGGGATTCCCTTACACAGACGGCTGTCGCTTTCCTCAAGGATAACGGTACCAATCTCGCCAGCTCTGCTTTCAGTATGATCTCTTCTCTCATCAGTACCGTGGTGAATGTCTTCCTCGGTATCGTGATGGCTGTGTATGTGCTTATGCGGAAGGAAAAACTTGCTTCTGACGTGAAAAAGCTGATCTACGCTGTCCTCCCGCTGAAGGTCGCTGATTTCGTGGCGGAGGTGGGTCATCTTACCAACAAGTCCTTCTATAATAGTATTACCGGGCAGATGATCGAATGTCTTATTATCGGCTGTCTTACCGGTCTGGGAATGACGATCTTCGGATTTCCTTACGCTGCTCTCGGCGGCGTGGTGGTGGCGGTGCTCTCCTGGGTGCCGATGTTCGGTATTACCATCGGTACGGCTATCGTCGCTATCCTCCTGCTGACGGTCAATCCTATGCAGGCACTCTGGTTCTGTATCTTTATGATCTGCCTCCAGCAGATTGAAGGTAACCTGATCTTCCCCCGTGTGGTCGGCTCCAAGATCGGTCTGCCTCCCATTATTATGATCTCCGCCATCATCCTGTTCAGCGGGTTCTTCGGTATTATCGGTCTGCTGGTCAGCGGCCCCGTTACCTATGTGATCTATACGCTTGTGAGGCGCTTTGTGTATCTGCGCATCAAACAACGGAAGGTTCCTAAAAAGAAATACGAGGCACGCTTTGACGAACAGGATCAATATGAGGATGAGGTCGAACAGCTTCAGAAGGAGCTTGACCCTGAGCTTTCCAAGGCCGTGGATATGGATACCGAGAATCGTGAGACGATCCGGCAGAACCGCTTTAAACGGCTGTTCGTCAGACCGCCCTCCGGTAATCCGGATATCCACTATATCCGGGACGTGAGAACGGTGGAGCCTGGCAGTCCCGCAACGGCTGTGGAAGCGCCTGTGAAACACCAGACGGCTGATGCGGAACCGAAAAAACGGGAGCCGGTGGAGCCGGAGCCTGTTAAACAGGAAAAAGCTGAAAACAGGCCCGCAAAACGAGAAAAGAATGAATCCGGGCACGACAGACAGGTGACGGATGGAACCGGGGCGGATGCATCGGAAGCCCCCCGCAGGGAGCAGAAGCCGAAGTCAACCCAGCAGGGGAACGGTTCTTCCCGCAGGCGCCGCTCGCATCACCACCGCTCTGACAAGTCACGGCAGAATCAGCCGAAACCGGATAATCCTCAGCCAAGACAAGAAAACTCTCAACCGAAGCAATCATAAACCTTGCCGACAGACTGTTATGGTCTGTCGGTTATTTTTTGGTGAGAAATCGGTGCGCGGATCGTCAGGAGAGAACGGGATAATTATTTCTTGGAAAAATATGATAAAATTTTAAAAAATATGTTGTGCTTTTGTGATATAATGTGGTAAAATAACAATGTATCATTATATGTGCTGGCTGCCGGCGTGATAACGGACAGCCGCAGGATATCATCAGTAACGGAGGGGTAAGGTTGCTGAAGCTTAAAAAATTTTTTTGTTGTATTTTTGCAATAGCAGCAATTTATGGAGGTAATATCATGGCAGATGCAGTAAATGAAAGAAACCCCGGCGCCGCAACAACTACTACCTATGCACATCCTCTTGACGCTCAGGCATATAACGGCAATGATCTGGGCGCTGTATATTCCAGGGAATCTACCACCTTTAAGGTCTGGGCGCCTACTGCTACACAGGTGGCTGTCCGACTGTATGCTACCGGCAGTTCGGATGAGGCCGGTGCGCAGGAGCTCTCTACCACTGCCATGGAAAAAGAAAAAAATGGCGTGTGGAGCGCAACTCTCAAGGGTGATAAAAAGAATCAGTATTATACATATCTTGTGACCGTGGACGGGGTGACCAGAGAAACTGCCGATATCTACGGGAAGGCCGCCGGCGTGAACGGTAACCGCAGTATGGTGGTCGATCTGGATGAGACCGATCCCGACGGTTGGGAAAAGGATAAACACGTTCTCTATGACGATCCTACCGATGCGGTGGTCTGGGAGGTTCATGTCAGGGATTTCTCCAGCAGCGAGGTGTCCGGGATCTCTCTCAAGCACCGGGGCAAGTATCTGGCGTTTACGGAAAAAGGAACAACGGTGGGCGATAAGGGGGAGTATTCTACCTGTATCGACTACCTGAAAAAACTGGGCGTGACCCATGTGCAGCTCCTGCCGGTGTATGACTATGCGACTGTCGATGAGTCTGATACTACTTCGGATCAGTTTAACTGGGGCTATGATCCCAAAAACTACAACGTGCCCGAGGGATCTTATTCCACCGATCCTTTCCACGGCAGTACCCGTATTACGGAATTCAAACAGATGATTATGGCGCTGCATGAGGCGGGGATCGGCGTGATTATGGACGTTGTGTATAACCATACCTTCACCGCTCCCGGCGGCTGGTTTGAAATGACTGTGCCCGGTTACTACTACCGTATGAATGCGGACGGCAGCTTTAGTGACGGTTCCGCCTGCGGCAACGAAACTGCCAGCGATCACCTGATGTACCGTAAGTATATGATTGATTCTATCCTCTACTGGACAACAGAGTACCATATCGACGGTTTCCGCTTTGATCTGATGGGTGTTCACGATGTCACGACCATGAACGAGATCCGCAAAGCGCTCGACCAGCGCGTGATCAACGGAAGTAAGATCATCATGTACGGCGAGCCGTGGACCGGCGGACCTCTGGCAACGGATGAACCCACCGCTGTTAAAAACAATATCCGCCTGCTGGATAAGCGGATCGGCGCTTTTAATGACGATTTCCGTGATTCCGTGAAGGGTCATGTGTTCAATGCTCTGGAAAAGGGCTTCGTGCAGGACGGCAGCTCTACCCCCGCTCTGAAAAAAGCAATTGCTGCCAATTGCCTGAACGGCGGATGGGCCGGACAGCCTTCTCAGTCAATCGCCTATACCTCCGCTCACGATAACTTTACCCTCTATGATAAACTCGTGCTCTCTGTGAAGAACGATGGCAGCTTTACCGAGCGTGATGAACAGCTCATCGGTATGAACCGGCTGGCTGCGGCGATTACCATGACCTCGCAGGGGATCAATTTCATGCAGGCCGGTGAGGAATTTGCCCGCACCAAGCAGGGGGATGAAAACAGCTATATTTCCTCTACCGCCATTAACCTCCTTGACTGGAACACCGCTTCCGATAATGCCGACCTGGTGTCTTACTATGCGGGACTGATCGAAGTACGCAAACATTTCAAGCCGTTCCGTGACCCCTCTACCACCTCGGCGGAGCTCATCACCTTCTCCGAAACGGATAAGGGCGTGGTGGCTTATACCCTCGAAAATACGCTCACCGGTGACAAGGAATGGAAACACGCTGCGGTGCTCTTCAATGCACTGGATACGGAGCAGACGGTGACACTTACCGCTCCTGCCGGCAAAACGCTGCCAAAGTCCTGGACGGTGATTGTCAACCAGTATGAGGCCGGTCTTAACAAGCTCGGTACCGTGGAGGGTGGTTCGGTAACGATTCCTCCGTGCAGCGCTCTCGTGCTTGTCGATCAGGACAGCTTTGAAAAACTGGCGGTCAGCTCCGATGCCTGCACCGTCAGAGTGGTCTACAAGGATAAATCCTCCGGCAAGGTGCTCAATTCCCGTGTGTACAAGGGAACCGCAGGCTCTGCCTATACTGCCGTGAAGGACGCTTCTCTTGATCTTGCCTATGATTTCGCCTCGGTGGAAGGCAAGACGGAGGGAAAATTTACCAAGGATATCCAGACGGTTACCTTTTACTATGAACAATTCAAGGGAAAGATCGTGAATCTGACCGTGAACTATCTGGAGGAGATTGATGAGATCCTCGGAGGAGGTTCCAAGGAGGCTGCACCTGCCGTTACCATGAAGCTGCGGCAGGATAGTCCCTACTCCGCGGTTGTCAAGATGATTAACGGGATGGAGCCTGACCTGACAAAATTCCCGGCAAACGCACTCGGTACAGCCGCTGATGAGGATATTGTGGTCAATTACTATTACAAGCCGCTTCCGCAGACTGCCCTGGTGCTGCATTATTTCAATTCTGCCGGTTGGGACAGGGTGACGGTTCGTGTGTACCAGCGTTCGGATGAAGGAACTGTCTTTACTGCCGAACAGGGTGATGTGATGCAGCCGGACAAGACGCTCGGAGACGGTTGGTACACCCTTTCGCTTCCGGATATCGGCACCCGTGAGAACCTGTATGCTTCCTTCGGCAACGGCGCCGATCAGACCGATACTCACTTCGGTACGGTTGGCTGCAAGGTTCAGGGAGAGGTGTGGATCAACGGTGCTGAGGTGACCCACAACGGTAAAGTGACGGTGCTCCATCTCAAACAGGACGGCACGGTTCTGGATACCCAGGTGCTTACCGCCCAGGAGGGCACTCCCTACACGACTTCACCCGGCAGCTTCAAGGGACTGGATCTGGTGGCCAACACCGCCAATACCAACGGTGTTTACTCGGAAATGCCGCTGTATGTGATCTACCAATATGATGTTCCTGCCGCTAATGCACCGAACAAGACACTTGCACTCTGTCTGGGAATCTCCGCTGTGGCTGCCGCTGCTGCTGCGGCTGTCCTCTTTGTGCTTTCCCGTAAACGGAAGTGATCTCCTTACGATTCTGACATCATTCGGGTATGGCTGCTCCTTTGAGCGGCTGTGCCCGTTTTTGGTTTGTGCGTTCTCGTCCGTTCGGGTGGTTCTTTCACAACCTTGTCAACGACCGATTACTATCCTCGTCTACAACCGCAATAAAACAGGCACGGGTACCTTGATAGAAAAAGGAGCTTTCAAGTTTTTTAAGAATAGCCGTCAAGCGCCCCGTCAAGGGGCGTGGCGGCGGACGTAGAAAATGGGCAAAGCCCCGTGCCGGATGTGAGCGAAACTGTACCCTCGCCTTACCACATACAGAGTGAGCGTAAGCGAACGACAGCGTGACACGGGATCGGCAGCTTGCCGGCACGGGACCGGCAGCTTGTCGGCACGGGACCGGCAGCTTGTCGGCACGGGTGCGCAGGCTCTGCTCCGTGGGAAGCGGCAGTTTGCCGCTTGACAAATCTGTTTTGTGTGGTATAATGATATTTGTATAGATAAAGACGGTGAAGGAAATAAGATGCAATGAACCGTGCCCAGAGAATTGCCGGCTGGTGCGAGGCAATGACGGACGTTGTGTGTATAGCTCATTCCGGAGTTGTCTGTCTGATAGGTAAGACAGAACGTGTGGCTGCGTTACAGGCCGGAGCCTTGATGGAGGCTTGCAGAGGGACGTTCCGGCGTCCGAAAATGGGTGGTACCACGAGCATGATGCCCGTCCCATGTCACAGGAAAGTGACAGGGGCGAGCTTTTTTTATTTCTATTTCATTTTTTTAGGAGGAAACAATCATGGAAAAGGGTTTCAGGAAATACACTCCCTTTCAGCAGATCAACATTCAGAACAGAAAATGGCCGGATAACACCATTACCAAAGCGCCTGTCTGGTGCTCGGTAGACCTGCGCGACGGTAACCAGGCTTTGGTGGACCCGATGAATTTATCACAGAAGTTAGAGTTCTTTCATGCACTGGTGGATATGGGCTTCAAGGAGATCGAGATCGGTTTCCCGTCCGCTTCCGAGACGGAATACGAGATCTGCCGCGAACTGATCAAGGGCGGCCATATTCCCG
>ONEU01000211.1 GCA_900316925.1 uncultured Eubacteriales bacterium | reverse complement strand
CGTTCTGCTCCACACCCATGTTGACGATATTGCCGAGGGTGATCGACTCACCGGAGATGATCGGGGGATTGTTGGCAAAGCGCACGGCCGACTTCACAAAGCGCAGACCCGGAACATCGTTCTGCGGCAGAGAGGTGGCAAGGGCAAATTCCTTGGTATTCATAGGCGTGCTAAGGTACTGGTAGTTTTTGCCGAAGATGTGCCATACGGTATCCTCGGTCATTCCCTCGGCGTTGGGGTTCATCAGGGGGATGAGGTCAAAGTAATCCTTGACAATCTCCATGGCGCCGGAGGATTTTTTCAGAACATGGAGCCGGATAGGCTCGACGTATGTATTCTTGCCGGAGTAGATGGAACGCAGCATTCCGTTGACGGTATTGACGTCCTTCCGGTCCTTGCCGAGGACATAAATACCCACGTTCCAGTAACCGAGGTTACGGCCTTCCTTCATCCGCTCCACATGGATGTCTGTCAGCTGCTCGGCATACTGGGCAAATTTGTCCAGATAAGCAGTATTGACGGAGAGGGAGGTGGAGTCGGAGATGGATTTGGTGGTGCTTGCCAGGAAGCCGCCTGCTGCGGCGGACGCTAAGCCGACAAGGGGGCCGACAAAGGGAAGAGAGGTTTGAAAAATCCCCTGGGCAAGACTCAATGCGCTGGAGCTGAATGAGCTGACGACACCCATGGCGCCGATGCCCAGTCCCTTTTGTTTGGTTTCGGATTTGGAATTGCTTTCATTGACGGAGCGTTCCACGAAGGAGTGGATCTCGCTGCCGAGGGTACGCATACGGTTCATAATATCGGTCGTCTCAGCGTCTGAGATCGGGTCGCCGATAATGAGCAGGTTATAATTCCGCTCCACGCCGTCCTTACCGCGGATCCCGAAGGCAAGCGGGTCAAGCGTCTGCAGGACACCGGGACGGTTCTCCTCAAAAAAGGAGGGGAGACCTGTCACGGCACCGATGGAATCACACTGGTCAAGGTTGATTTTCAGTCTCGCACGCTCCATATCGGAGAGCTTCTGCAATTCAATGCCGGGCATGGAACCCGAGGTAGCTTCCTCAACCTGTTCAAGAGCGTCATTGGCATCGAAAAATTCATTCTGGGAACGGACACCGAGGTAGAGACTGGTTTCACCGCCCTTGCGCTGAAGAAGAAAATAAAAACGGTATCCCCATTCGTGCATGGAAGAGAGGACCCCTTGCCAGCGGTCAAACATATTGTAATCACTTCGGTTGTCGGGACTAACCGGCAGTCTGACAATGCGCAGCCAGGTGATGTCCAGTACAGGCTTCTCTTCATCCAGATAGAACCTGTCCCGCTTGCTGATCTCCTCGAGGGAGCTTCTTTCGATCACCTTGTCCAGCAGTTCATGGAACTGGTTGTCCGGCACTCGAATGGGATTGACGATCTTCAGGTTCTCGCTGTCAATGCCTTTCAGAACGTCTTTGAATGATAAATCTCTTTCAGACATGGCTTATCCTCCTGCGTGTGTCGGTCATGCCATAAAGCTGCGGTAGAAATGCGGGTGGAGCACCTGATAGAATGGCTTGAGGGAAGGGGGCACCAGGGTGCTGAGCAGGTCTTTGAACTGCTGGAGCTGCTCTATGGGATAATCCCTGTTTTCAATCATGGCAGCAATCAGGTTGTCATACATTCCGTAAAGCTCCTGCTGCTTTTCGGCGTACTGGTGCTTATTCAGCGACTTGATGCTGTCGTGGCGGAAGGTGCCCACAGGCTTGTTAAAATCTACTTGTGCAAAGGCTTTATTCTTCTGCAGATCCTCCGATGCCACGATGACGCCATCCTCAACGGCGTATGTGATCACATAGCGGATCGGATAGACCTCGGTCTGGTCGACTTCACCGGTGATGTGGTACTTGTAATAGGGAACAGCCACACAGACCCTGCTGCTCTTGACTGTAAGCATCGGATAACCGCTGACATATCCCATCGGCATCATATAATAAGGCTTGCTGGACCGGATTTCTTTGAAAATCTCGTTGATTGATCTATATTGAGACATACTAACCCTCCTGACTGTCTTTCACGATTATTGATGATGGGCAACGATGGCATAATTATTGCCGTCGTACCAGGCACCGAGAAATGTATCCATCGGGATCATTTCTCCCTTTCCGGTTCTGATGCCGGAGTCGTTCAGAATGACCATCGGATGCTCCGGATCGGATCTGTCGATACCGATAACCTCCACGGCATGGTTCGTTCCGTCAGAAGGACCGTAGAGGGAATCGTTTTCGCCGTGCCAGTATTCATCAGCGTCTACCGTAACGATGACTTTATCGCCGTTTTGCAGTGCCTGCTCAATTTCCGTGATGGTCCAGCCTTCCCGTGCTTCGTTTTCGATTCCGTAGACTTCAAGAAGCTGGTTCAGACCCCTGTATTTTGTTCCCCCTTCTTCAGTAAACCATCCCTGCTGCTCGCCGTAATCGCACAGATCCTCAATATCCGGTCTGACGCCGGTAATCTCCTCAATGACGAATCTCTGAGCGTAGATGGCACAGCGGTTGGTCGCACCCTGACATTCCCAGTATTCTATGGCCTTTTCGGGATATCCTGATACCTTTGAGAGATCCGTTTTTTCGGGGTCGAATTGTGTCAGATCCTCGGAATTAAGACCGTGGTCCTTGGGATGTTTGGGATACGTTTCCTTTGGAATCTCCGGCTGCGGGTGAGGATCAGTCTTTTCAGGTGTTTCCTGGGGCTTGGGTGTTTCTTTTGGCTGAGGTGTTTCCTGTGGCTCGGGGGTTTCCTGCGGTTTTGGTTCTTCCTTTGGTGTGGGTTCCTCTTCGGTCTTCGGTTCAACCTGCACCTTCGGTAAATCCTGCATCTCTTCTACATCATAATCGCCGGTTTCTTTATTGTAGGTGAGCCAATAGCCTACATCATTCTCACCGTCATTGTTTAGATCCCTGAGAATCATACTCATGTCTGCAATGCCGTCATTGTCGAAATCGTAGGAGAAGACGGAGTCGATGATGCGGTTGCCATTTTCGTCCGTTTCGGCAATCTTATACTGGAGAAAATCATTAACGCCGTCATGATCGGTATCTATGGCGGAATATTCCAGCGTCTCGTATTGAGGTGTGTCGGGCTGTGTGGTTTCACCGTAGATTGCGCGGTTCACCTTTTCCTGATCGATCTCAAGCTGTCTGCGTTCCTCGTCAGTCTTAGGATTATCTGACAAAGCACGCCATTCGCTGGCGCTGTCGTCACGCACCATAGCGGTGACAGGGGTAAAGTTCTCGTTGGCAAAGCCGGTTTTTTCCTTTGGAGCGTCATTCTTCGAGACCTGAATCACATCAAAATAGCCATCTCCGTCGGAATCCACCCGGATAGTCTTCTCATCTGCAAAAACGGTTTCTTCTATACGGTTGGTTTCGGAGTTGGTGGCCAACGTCATCTTGAAGTGGATCTGCTCCTCGCGCTCGCCCATTCCGTCACCGTCCAGGTCTCTGCGGTACAATACCGTATCAGGACCGCGTTTTCCGGAATGAACGATCTCTTCTGTTTCGTAGATGCCGTCGCCGTCAGTGTCGATCAATCGGGAGCTGGTTCTTTCAACCCCTTCGTTTTCAAACTTATACTCTGTTGCTGTGACACCCTCCGGCAGTGCATCTCCTGTCAGGCCATAGAGAAGAGCAGGGTTTTCCTGTACCTCAGAAAGCTCTAAGGAACTCTTGCTGATCTCTGTGTGGTCGGCGGTGGATTCGAGGGATTTCCCCAGAGTATCAGACTGGTTTTCACGGATGACGTCATCCATGCCATAATCCTCGTACATATTGTTTACCTCCTTATGATGATTGATGATAAATGTCAGGCATCAGGTGTGCCGGCGGTGTTCGGCAGATTGAATCTGTTTACGGAGTTGCCGAAATGTACTCGCAGATACTCCTGAAGCCATTGAAAATATCCGAAAAGAGAGGGGACGCAAGACCGGTACATGGGCAGTACCGTATAATCAATATAGAGCTTGTCGTTGTTCCAACCGGATTGGTGGATATTGGCTCTGATAAAAGCGGGCCAGGAAATACAGCCCTTGCTCAGCAGGGATTCAAAGTAGATTCCGTAGGACGTCACCGCAAAGCCATGCGTGGAGCCGAAGGATTTCAGGACGCACAGACAAATATTCTGGTTCTTCCCGCGGAAAAAGCGTTTATCGCGGAAAAGCCGGTCAACCCAGATGTTGGAATGGTCAATGGAAACGTAATTCACCATATCGCCCTCCAACTCGAAATCAAAGGAACGGGTGAAGTCCTGTACAAGCTCAAATACGGCCAGATCCTCCCCCGGTGACTGCTGATCGGAAAAGAACTCCGGATTGGGTGCGGCGTTTTTCAGCAGTTGGACCCAGGATTCATTGATCAGGTCGGTTTTTTCAAGGGTGATGGTGGACAGCAGACGGTGATAGACCAGTCCGAGCACCACCGTGGATTGGGGATTGGGCAGGCGGAACACTCTTGACGGATCCTTGCGGATCTTTGCCAGGGAAGGATGATCGAGATAGCCTGCCATACTGCCGTCAATGATATCCTTGGCAAAGTACCATGAGCTGTGGCCCCCGGCGAGTACGACCAGATCAAGCCCCTGCTCACGGAATTCAGGCGAAACAGAGCCGGCTTTTTCCAGGCATCCGCGGATCAGGTACACATAATCCCGGAGCTTCTCTTTGATGAGCTCTTCAAAGCTCTCACGGGTGATCTCCGGGAATTTCACGCCGGCAGTACCCAGATATGCCCGGATGAAGCCGCACACGGTAACGGGCTTGTTTCTGCTGAGGTTCGCCGAGACATTGTTTTCCTTCCACAGCTTGACGTTGTTTCCCACCTGGACAAGGTTGGATACATAGGTCTGCAGCTCCGGTGCGAGGATCCCGCGCAGGAAGTCTTCTACATATTTCGCCAGTACCGCGTCGATTTCACTGCCGCCGAAGGTGGGGTCATTTTCACCCACGGGCCAGCAGGTGATGATATCCACCTTGAGGGATTCGGCATTTCCCTGTCCCTCCCGGGAATTGTCAAAGGAATAGCGGCACAGGGCACAGTCCGTCGTGCCGGCGCCCATGTCTACCAACAGGATATAGCCGGGCTTGTCGGCCGACAGCATCTTTGAACTGCTCAGGTTTTCAAAATTCCTGGTGATCACCGTTGTCATGGCGGCCGTTGCCTCATCCATGCCGGTGACGTTCTCAAAACCTGCTTCTTCGGCAGCGGCAATCATAAATTCAGCCGTACTTTTCTGCCATTTGACAGGATAGGAGATGTTGGTTTCCACCGCATCCTCTTTTTCGCCGAGCTGGTTGATCTGCTGTTCATAGATCTTGTGAAGGTACCGGAACAGTTCACGCACCAACTGACGGCTCTTTTCACGGGCACTGTCATCCATGCTTTCCAGATTCATCTTGAAATTGCGGTAAATCACGGCACCATCGGCTTCTTCATTCGCCACGCGGCCGAAGTCGAAGCTGCCGTCACTGTTCTCACGGATAACGGAAATCAGGCTGCCCTTGGATTCACCATGTTCAAAGGCAACCGGAATGTAATTAAAGCTGTCTTGAGAGGGATCGTCGGGATTGTAGCGCTTCACATTCATGTAAATGGAGGATGTACCGAAGTCGATTCCGATCACGCGCAGCATTCTTGTCTCATTCGTTGGATCAGCCATTGCAGACTCTCCTTTTGTGTCGATATTATGACATTGTTCTTGTTTATTATAGGGTAAAATCTAACAATAGTCAATAATATCTGGGCAAATTCTACTGCAAACGACTTTTGGAGAAGCAAATAATTCTCATTGAAAATAATGACGGTAATCTTCCGGTGCAGTATTCAGAATAAACATACGGCTGCATTCCCGCACCTGGGGGAGTGTGAATCAGGGAATAGCAGTTGTGCCGTCATCGTACAGAGTGTACCGAAATCAATTTTGAAGAATCCTTGCCTGAAAGTCCATACAAATCTCTTCATCAACAACAATGATAAGTGAGTGTTTACCAATTGCTGCAAGGCTTATTCCGCAGAGAATTTTGGATAGGTGTCCGGAGAAAACCTTTTTTCGCCAGAAGAAGGTTTTCTCTGGGAACTGGCAGTTCAAAACAGATTTCCGTGGTACAGAGTG
>ONEU01000043.1 GCA_900316925.1 uncultured Eubacteriales bacterium | reverse complement strand
TTACCAATTCCTGCAAGGCTTATTCCGCAGCGAATTTTGGAAAGGGGTCCGGGGAAAACCTTTTTTTCGCCAGAAAAAGGTTTTCCCCGGGAACTGGCAGGGAAAAGTGGATTTCCGTGGCGCAGGCTCTGTGCGGCTTGCATGATGGCAAAAAGTGTGATATCATCAAAGAAAAGAATGGGAGGGATGAATATGGCATCAAGCAAGGGTTATCTTGATTATGTGCTGGAGCAGCTTTCAGGATTGGAGGAGATTTCAAGCAGGGCTATGATGGGCGAGTATATCCTCTATTATCAGGGAAAGATTTTCGGCGGTATTTACGATGACAGGCTGCTGGTCAAGCCGACGGCATCTGCCAGACAGATGTTGCCGGATGCACCGCTGGAACAGCCCTATGAGGGTGCAAAGGAGATGCTGCTGGTGGAGGATGTGGATAACCGGGAACTGCTGACAGCATTGTTGACTGCAATGGTGGGTGAATTGCCGCCGCCGAAGAAAAAGAAGTCCGCCAAGGGCTGAAATATCGGGTTGTTACGGTTATGAAGAGGAAAGGAAGAGGAGAATGATAAAAATACTGTTTGTCTGCCACGGCAATATCTGCCGGAGTCCGATGGCGGAGTTTATTATGAAGGATATTGTCCGCAGACACCATCGGGAACAGGATTTCCTGATCGAATCAGCCGCCACCTCCACCGAGGAGCTGGGGAACCCGGTTTATCCGCCGGCAAGGCGTCAGCTCATGCAGCACGGGATCTCCTGTGAGGGGAAGACCGCCCGGCAGTTCAAGGCATCGGATTATGACCGCTACGACATGATTATCGTCATGGACTACAATAATCTCAAAAATCTCCGGCGCATTGTGCCGAATGATTTTGAAAACAAGGTGAGTATGCTGATGGACTATACCTCCACCAAGGGCAGTGTGTCCGATCCGTGGTATACCAGGGATTTTGACAAAGCATACAGTGATATCTTCCGCGGGTGTGAGGGCTTGTATGCGTTTCTGACAGAGAATCACGCATGACTGATCCGATCAGGCGGGGAGGGGCGTTTCTCTGCCGCATGTCCGGCTTATGATTGAGTGAAAAAACACAGGCTGCAGTACTTCTTTTGAGGTATTGCAGCCTGTGTTTTAGTTATGTTTTGCGTTTTACTTATATACTTATATACAGTTCCAGAAGCCTTCGAGGGTGGCAAAGTAATCGTCAACTGTCTCGGGACGGCGGATCTCGATCACGGAACCGTCTTCACGCAGCAGCAGCTCGGCGGATTTCAGACGGCCGTTGTAGTTATAGCCCATGGCAAAACCGTGTGCGCCGGCATCGTGGATGACCAGAATATCACCCTTGTCGATCTTCGGGAGCTTGCGGTCGATGGCAAATTTGTCGTTATTTTCGCACAGTGAACCGACAACATCATAAACATGATCGCAGGGTGTATTTTCCTTGCCCAGAACGGTGATGTGGTGATAGGCACCGTACATGGCAGGACGCATCAGGTTGGCAGCACAGGCGTCAACACCGATGTATTCCTTGTAGATGTGCTTTTCGTGGATGGCGGTTGTCACAAGCTGACCGTAGGGAGCAAGCATGAATCTGCCCAGCTCGGTGTAGATGCTCACGTCACCCATGCCGGCAGGAACGAGGATCTCTTCAAATGCAGCCTTTACGCCCTGACCGATGACTTCGATATCATTCGGCTCCTTGTCGGGGGTATAGGGAACGCCCACGCCGCCGGAAAGATTGATAAAGCTGATGTGTACGCCGGTCTCCTCCTGCAATTCAACAGCGAGCTTGAATAAGATCTTTGCCAGGGTGGGATAATATTCATTGGAAACCGTATTGCTGGCGAGGAAGGAATGGATGCCGAAGTTCTTGGCGCCCAGTTCCTTCAGGCGCAGGAAGGCATTTCTGATCTGCTCCCTGGTCATACCGTATTTAGCGTCACCGGGGTTATCCATGATGGTGGTGGAGATGGAGAAGGTTCCGCCGGGATTATAACGGCAGCAGATGGTCTCGGGGATCCCACAGGCTTTCTCCAGCAGATCAATGTGGGTAATATCGTCAAGGTTGATGATCGCACCTACCTCAGAGGCAAAACGGAACTCCTCTTCGGGGGTATCGTTGGACGAAAACATGATCTCAGGGTTAGCAAAGCCGCATTTCTGGCTCATCAGCAGCTCCGCGTAGGAGGAACAGTCCGTGCCGCAGCCCTCTTCCCGCAGGATCTTCAGAATGGTGGGGTTCGGAGTGGCCTTTACGGCAAAAAACTCCTTGAATCCTTTATTCCAGGAAAAGGCTTTTTTGAGCCTTCTTGCATTTTCACGGATACCCTTCTCGTCATAGATGTGAAAGGGGGTGGGGAAGGAGCGGATGATCTCCTCGGCTTTTTCTTTGCTGATGATTGGTGTTTTCGACATTTTCAACACTCCAGTTTTTTAAAAAATACAAGTTTATTCTACTACATTCTCATCTTGTTTGTCAATCATTTAACAATAATTTTTGCATAAAAAGGAGAGAAATCCTGCATGAAGAGATTTTTGACGCTGATGAATACCCGCAGTGAAGCCGACAGTCTCCTGATAGCGCTGTATGTTCTGAATGTGATTGACTATCTGTTCACGCTGATCCTGCTGTCGGGAGGGCTGTTTGTAGAGGTGAATCCCCTGCTGCACGGCGGTATCAGCGGATTCGGGGGATTCTGTATCAAGTGTGTGCTGCCCCTGATGCTGCTGATGTATCTGCATCTGCGGTTATGTGCGTCGGGAGTGAGGCGCAGAGCGGTGACGGTGCTGCTGTGGATCGGGACGGTTTACTATGGGCTGATCGATCTGATGCACGTTTTCTGGCTTTCGTACAGTATTTTTATTTTTGGATGAGCGGCTTGCAGGAGAGTGGGCGATATGGTATCATAGAAGCAAATCATTGTGGAGGATTACAAAATGACGACCAAAAACGAGGAATTTGAAAAGCTGAAGCAGGAGTGTCTGAACTGCCGGAAATGCGGTCTTTGTGAAACGCGCCATAACGTTGTATTCGGCGTGGGTGTGGATCATGCCGAGGTGATGTTCATCGGAGAGGGACCGGGAGAAAACGAGGATTTACAGGGTGAGCCCTTTGTCGGACGGGGCGGACAGCTGCTTGATAAGATGCTTGCCGCAGTTGATCTTGACCGACATAAGAATATTTACATTGCCAATATCGTGAAATGCCGTCCGCCGAAGAACCGTGACCCGCTGCCGGAGGAACAGGAACAGTGCATCGGATGGCTGCGCCAGCAGTTCAAGGTGCTGCGCCCGAAGATTATTGTCTGTCTGGGCAGGATCGCCGCCGCCAAGATCATCAAGCCCGACATTAAAATTATGAAGGAGCACGGAATGTTTTTTGAGAAAAACGGTGTGCTGATGATGCCGATCCTGCATCCTGCCGCCCTGCTGCGCAATCCGAACAACAAGCCTGCCGCCTTTGCGGATTTCCTGAAATTACAGGAGAAGATCCGGGAAATCTGCGATTATACCTATGATTGACCGACACACACCGTCAGAAGCTGCTGACGGTGTGTTTTTTTGAATAAAAGAGTCGCTGCTGCACATACTAACAGTGTACCAATTTTCAAGGAGGCACAGTATGACAAATAAGGAATTGCTTTATGTGGAAGACGCCCTTGGCCATGAGCAGTATGTGCAGAGCCAGTGCTGCCAGACGGCACAGATGCTGCAGGACAGAGAGCTGCAGAACTTTGTGCAGCAGTTGGAGCAGTCGCACAGGTCCATTTTTCAGAGCTTTTACGGCTTGCTGTAAGGAGGTAACAGGATGAACGACAGAGATCTGATGGAAAACCTTCTTCTGTTGGAGAAGGGTGTGTGTGACCTGTTCATGCACGGTACGATCGAATCCGTTGGCAGCGACGTGCACCAGGCTTTTTCAAGCTCCCTCAATTCTTCCCTGAATATGCAGTCACAGATCTATGACAAGATGATGGCAAGAGGATGGTACACCGTGGAAAACGCTGACCAGAATCAGCTCAATTCCCTGAAAATGAAGTTCTCCCAGCAAAACTGACCCAAAAGCCGCTCCCGGACAGACCATTCTTCGGTTTGTCCGGGTTTTTCTGTCTTCGTTCCGTCAGGGGGACTTTCACGAGAAAGTCCACCCCCGACACCCCCGAAAGAGGCGGTGGGGGGCTACGGAAAAGGAGGGGGGCTATCCTTCCGCGTTTTCTTGCAGTGGCAGACGACTACAATTCTTTCGGGTTTAATTGGTCTGTTAGTCGTTGGTAAAAAGGGAGCACTGTTGGGTGAATAAATTGAGGGGCGTGTGTCCATATTGAAGGTAACATAAGGAGGAGGTAATAAGATGAAGATATGGTTCAAGGCACTATGCTGTGCGCTGACGATCTGCTGCCTGATGTCCATGACGGGGTTCTACGGGGCGTGTGAAGATATCAGCCAGGAGGTGTTCCGTCTGCATATCATCGCCCATTCCGACAGTGACGAGGATCAGGCCCTCAAGCTCCGGGTGCGGGATGAAATTGTCCGTTATACGGCATCGCTGTTCAACGGCTGCAACAGCAAGGAGGAAGCGATTGCGGCAGCGAAGGAGAAGCGGTCGGAAATAACTGCCCTTGCCCGTGAGGTAGTCAGGAACAGCGGCTATGACTATCCGGTGGAGGTGTATGTCACGAAAATGTCTTTTAACACCCGTATATATGACCGTTTCACGCTTCCTGCAGGAGAATATGATGCACTGCGGGTAGTGATCGGCAGCGGCAGGGGGAAAAACTGGTGGTGTGTGCTGTATCCGGCACTGTGCTTTTCGGCTTCCGGCGGTGAGGAGTTTCAGAAGGCAATGAACAGCGGTGAGGAAGAGATCGTCACCGAAAGCGGGCAGTATGAAGTGAAGTTCCGGATTGTGGAATTTTTCGAGAGCCTGTTTTCTTTCTTCCGATAAAAAAACTGCCGCAGGGCAGAGCCTTGCGACAGCTTGATGGTTATTTGAGACAAACGCCCTCAGCGGTAGGACGCACGATGAAAACATCGTCATATTCTTTGGAAAGGACAGCTTTGCAGTCATCCGCACTGTCCTCGTCATCAAACAGCCCGAAGACAGCCGAGCCGCTGCCTGTCATGCAGGCGCCGAGTGCACCCTGCTGCAGCATTTTCCGCTTGATGACGTCGATTTCCGGTACATCGGCAACCGCCTCGAATTTATTGTACATCCACTTGCCGACTTCCTCCAGGCTTCCGTTACAGATACCGCTGACAATATGTTCGGGACTGGTTACCCTGTCATAGCCGAGGACATCGGAGCGCTCGTAGGCATCCTTTGTGGAGACGGAAAAGGTTGGCTTCACGATGACAAAACAGCATTCCGGCAGATCCGGCAGGGGATTGAGGATCGTCCCGATCCCTCCCGCTGTCATCGTGCCGCCGTACAGACAGAACGGTACATCGGCACCGATCTCCTCTGCAATCTCCAGCAGCTCTGTTCTGGTGAGCGGAGCGTCAAACAGCTCGTTCAGTCCGAAGAGCACAGCGGCTGCATCGCTGCTGCCGCCTGCCATGCCGGCCTGGGAGGGGATACGCTTTTTCAGCTTGATCGACACCCCCTGTGTCTCTTGGCCGACAGCCTTCAGAAATCCGGCTGCGGCCCGATGGGCGGTATTGCCGGCGTCACAGGGGATCGTCTCGTCACTGCAGTTGAGTCTGATCCCGCTGTCATGGAGGGAGAGCGTCACTTCGTCATAAAGCGACACACTCTGCATGACCATATTGACAAGATGGTAGCCGTCGCTCCTCCTGCCGATGATGTCGAGAAACAGATTCAGTTTTGCCGGTGCTAACACCGTGATCTTCATAGATAAACTCCTCCGGCGGCGTCAGACAGCGCTGCTGCCGCTTGTTTTTTCGTTCACGAATTTTTCGATTCTGACCAGTGCTTCCTGAATATGCTTCAGGGAATAGGAATAGGACACTCTGGCAAAGCCTTCGCCGCAGTCGCCAAAGGCCGTTCCCGGGACGATGGCAACGTGCTGGGCATAGATGAGCTGCTCACAGAAATCCTCGGAGCTGAGTCCTGCGATCTGGATGCTGGGGAAGACGTAGAAGGCGCCCTCCGGCTCAAAGCAGTCAAAGCCAAGCTCCGTCAGCCTCTTGTAGAGAAAACGGCGGCGCTCGTCGTATTTTTCGCACATGTACTTGAC
>ONEU01000143.1 GCA_900316925.1 uncultured Eubacteriales bacterium | reverse complement strand
TCCTTGTACAAAAGCTGATGGTCAACCACAGGAAATAAAGTTTCGGTCCAGCCTTTCCAAAGGCTGGCAGGGTCCAGGGGCGGCGCCCCTGGTCGGCGTCCGCAGACGGCGAAATCCCCTACTCTCAGGAAAGAAGGCAGTGCTGTGAGAATAGCGATGTTCGGGGGGAGCTTCAATCCCATCCACAACGGTCATATTGAATTGGTGCAGGCATTTGTCAGAGAGCTGTCCCTTGACAGTGCGCTGATAGTGCCTGCCTTTGTTTCTCCGTTCAAGCTCCGGAGCCGGCCGGTCAGTCCGGAACAACGGCTGGAGATGTGCCGTCTGGCGTTTGAGGGGATGCCATGTGCGGAGGTAAGTGATATTGAGATCCGGCGGGAGGGGGCAAGCTACACCTATCTCACGCTGGAGGCGCTTACGGAACAATACCGGGTGTCGAAGCTGTTCCTTATTACCGGTGCGGACAGCTTTCTGACGATCCACACCTGGAAAAATCCGGAGATCATCTTCTCTCATGCGGTGATCTGCGGTGTGCCGAGAAACGGTGACGATATGAAAAAGCTGGAAAAACAGGCGGATTATCTGCATACCCTCCATGCGGAAACCCGGCTGCTCAATGCGTCCGTGATGACGGTGTCCTCCACCGAGATCCGGGAGAAGGCCGCAAGGGGAGAGAGTATCCGCGGTCTGGTGCCGGAGGCTGTGGAGCGGTATATCCTGCAAAACGGCCTGTATGCTTCTAAGGACGCACACAATCTGAATGATAGGTGAACGATATGATGAAAAACAAACGGCTGCTGCTCACATTGGGTATCTATGTGGTGCTGTTCTATGCCTCCTGGGCTTTTGTAGAGATGGTACTGATTGTTTGGATGGCGGCTATTTTTGATAAAGTGACAATGACGCTGATGCGTGATGCGCTGATAAAAAATCTGCTCTGGACGCTGCCGGCGCTGCTGCTCATCCATGCCTTCCGTGGGGAACTGGCTGTCGGTGAAAAGGAAATGTGGCGCTGGAAGAAAAAGGATTTCCTGATACTCCTGCCGCTTGCGGCGTTTCTGGCGGCTTTCGTGCTGGTGGGATCGCTTGTCCGCAGACACGGACTGTCCATCTCTCCCAACTTTGGATGGGATAGTGTCATCATCGTGCTGACGGTGGGGGTCACGGAAGAACTGGTGTTCCGGGGCTGGCTGCTCAATGTCATGGCGAAAAACGCTGACACCGAGGGCAAGAAGCTCCTTGTCCTGCTGCTTAATGCGGTGATGTTTCTGTGCATCCACTTCCCGATCTGGATTACCAGCGGCGTATTCGTCAGCAGCTTCAGAAGCATGGGCTTTGTCACCGTTATCGTCCTGAGTATGCTCTTCGGCATGAGCTTCCTCAGAACCAAAAATCTTCTGGTGCCGATTATCCTGCATTCTTTTTACGATCTTCTCGTCTTTATGTTCGTCTGATGGGCTGTGTCGGACGACAGGACAACAATATTCCGGCGGCTGGCCGGGGAGGTGACTGACATGGTAGAAATGGCTGCGTTTGTCTTGCGGCTGATCACACCGCTGCTGCTGATCGTCATCGCATTTCTGTGCTTCTACTCTCTGCGCTACGGCAGACGGCAGGAGCACGCACTGATCGCTCTGGATGACGAGAACCGCAGTATCCGCTATCCCGTGCTGTATTGGGAAAATTCCCTGGGAAGAGGCTCCGGTTCGGATATCCGTATCGGCGATATCACGGTATCGAGAGACCACGCCGTCCTGCTCCGGCGTGAAAACGGCTGGTTCATCACGGATACCGGCTCCAAGGCAGGTGTATTTATCAACGGGGTCAAAACCAACGGCCGGCAGGCTGTCTATGTGGGGGATAAGATCACCCTGGGCATGACGGAGCTGACCCTGCGCCGTGCCGACGATCCCACCACCGCCAATCAGCGGCAGAAAATCAAAGAAAAAAAGGAACGGAAAACCGTGCCCTGTCCGGCAATCCTGTCGGTGATGACGCTCTACTTCCTCGTACTGTCAGGGGAATGTTTCCTCAATATGGGCAATGCGGACGTTCTGCCCCATACCTTTTTGCTGATCGCCATCATGTGGGGCTTCTATGCGCTCTCGTCAAAGCTCTTCAAACGGAAGAGCTTTGAACTGGAGGCACTTGCCGTTTTGCTGTCCGGGTCGGGCATCCTGCTCACCGCCGCTCACGATACCCGCCAGGCTTACAGTCAGCTTGTCGCCATGGTTCTGGGAATGGTGGGCTTCTGTCTGATGCTCTGGTTCATTGAGGTTCCCGACCGTGTGATGAAATGGCGTATTCTCATCTATCTGGTGACCATCGGGCTGCTGGGCATCACGCTCATCCTCGGTAAAAATCTCTACGGCGCCAAAAACTGGATCATCATCGGCCCGTTTTCCATCCAGCCGTCTGAATTTGCCAAGATGGCGTATATCTTCGTGGGTGCGGCTACCCTCGATCAGCTCCAGACCAAGAAAAACCTGTTGGGTTTCATCTTTGTGACGGGCATCTGTATCGGCCTGCTCTTCTTTATGAGTGACTTCGGTACGGCACTGATCTTCTTTGTCACGTTCCTGGTGATCTCGTTCATGCGCTCCGGCGACATGAAAACCGTCATTCTGGCGGTAGCGGCGGCCGTGCTGGGCGTGATGCTCATCCTGTTTATCAAGCCCTATATCGCCGAACGCTTCCAGGCCTGGGGCCATGTCTGGGAATACGCCCAGGGTGCCGGTTATCAGCAGGTGAATACCTTTATTTACAGCGCCAGCGGCGGTTTGTTCGGCGTGGGGATGTCGAAGGGGAACCTGCAATATGTCTTCGCCTCGGAAAGTGACCTTGTATTCGGCCTTGCCAGCGAGGAAATGGGGCTGATCTGTGCCCTGGCGTTCGGCTTTATCATCGGCGGCTTTATGATCTACGCCAGAGCCCTTGCTACCAGGAGCCGCTCGACCTTCTATTCCATCTCTGCCTGTTCCGCCGGCGGACTGCTTGTCTTCCAGGCGGCGCTCAATATCTTCGGCGTGGTGGATCTGCTGCCGCTCACAGGCGTGACGCTGCCGTTCATCAGCTACGGCGGGTCGAGTATGATCGCCTGCTGGGGACTGCTTGCCTTCATCAAGGCTGCCGATGAACGTACCTATTCCTTCCGCCGGCGTAAGCTCCGGAAACCGCAGCCTGAAAACGAACAGCCGAAAACGAATGCGGAAGAAGCCGTCACTCAGGTTCAGATCTGAAACGTGCGTGAGAGGGTGGTGAGAGCATGAAAAATACAAGATCAAGATCGTTTATGGTGCTGATAATGACGCTGGCGTTCTTTGCCGGGCTGATCTATCACGCGGTCAACCTGATGGTCCACTCGGCGGAATGGGCGTCCATGCCGACCAACGCCCATCTGTCGGAACGTGCGGGACTGGAATTTGCCGGGACGATCTATGACAGGGACGGTGTGGTGCTGGCGGAGAGCGTGGACAAAAAACGTGTCTACAATAGTGACGAGAGTATCCGCAAGGCCTGTGTGCATCTGGTGGGGGATGATTCCACCAATATCTCCACGGCGGTGCAGACCCTGTACCGTTCCGAACTGACGGATTTTAACTTTATCTATGGCCTGGGACTGCCCGATTCCATGAAGCAGGGCAGGGATATCACGCTCACCGTTGACAGCGAGCTGCAGAAAGCGGCGCTTCATGCGCTGGGAGATTACAAGGGCGCGATGGTCTTTTATAATTACAAGACCGGCGAGATCCTGTGCATGGTGAGCACGCCTGCCTACGATCCCGCCAATGTGCCGGAGGATATCGAGACCAACAGCGCCTACGAGGGTGCTTATCTCAACCGTGTGCTATCCTCTGCGTATACGCCGGGGTCCACCTTCAAGCTGGTGACGTCGGCAGCGGCACTGTCGGAGTACCCGGATGCCGAGAATTTTACCTACCATTGTGAGGGTGCCGAGGAGATCGGCGGCAAAGAGGTCGTCTGCTACCGTGTGAGCGGAGACGTGGATCTCAAGAACGCTCTGGCGGATTCGTGCAATATCTATTTCGGACACCTGTCGCTGATGCTCGGCAAGGAGAAGATGACAGAATACGCCGAGAAAGCGGGTTTCAACGGCTATCGGATGGTGGACGGGGCACAGACGGCAAAGAGTGTTTTCAATGTGACGAATGCCGGAGAGAACGATATGGCATGGGCAGGCGTGGGACAGTATACCGTCCTGGAAACGCCGCTCAATATGGCAATGATCTCGGCGGCGATTGCCAACGGAGGAACGCCGGTGAAGCCTTATTTCATCCGGAAGATGGGCGGGGCGTTCGGCACTTCGGTGACGGAGGGGAAAACGGAGCTGGACAGCCGGATGATGAGCCAGGCCGTAGCGGATAAGCTGACGGAGCTGATGGATTATACCGTCACCACCAGCTACGGGAAGGATTACGTCTGTTCTTCGCTGGACGTATGCGGAAAGACGGGCACGGCGGAGGTCGGAGACGGCGCGCACGCCTGGTTTACGGGGTTTTGCAGAGACGAAGACTGTCCGCTGGCATTTGCCGTGATCGTGGAATATGGTGACACGGGTTACGGTGTGGCTATCCCTGCCGCCACAGCCGTACTGGAGAAAGCGGCAGAGCGCTATAAGCATTAAGGATGTGACCGGTGATTGCCGGCCGCAGGAGAGAAAGCTCCGGCATGGACTGTCGGGGAAGAGGAGCAGACGTATGAACACGCCTGCTCTTTTTTTGGTGTGATACCGCCCCGGGAACAGAAAAACGGGTTAAAATCTTTATAATTTTTTCTAAAAAGTGTTGTAATTTCTGTGCAAATAGGATATAATTGATGGTGTTATGTATGGAATCATGTCAGGTTGGCTTTTGGATAAGGTTCCCTTATGATAAATACATGAAAATCACTTTAAGGAGGAAATGAAACCTATGAAACAGTACAGCGCAAAAAACATTTTCAATATTGCTCTTGCAGGACACAGCGGATCGGGTAAGACTTCGCTGGCTGAGGCAATGCTTTTTCTCGGCGGTAACTCCGAGCGCCTTGGCAAGGTGAGCGACGGCAATACCATTTGCGATTTCGACCCCGAAGAGATCAAGCGTAAGACCTCTGTACAGGCCTGTGTGGCACCTGTGGAGTGGAAGGGCAAGAAGATCAATCTGCTGGATGCCCCCGGTCTGTTTGATTTCGAGGGCGGTCTGTATGAGGCTGCCAGAGCTGCCGATACGGTGCTCATCACCGTGTCCGGTAAGGACGGCGTTTGCGTGGGTACGGAAAAGGCTGTGAAGGCTGCTGATAAGCGCGGTCTGACCAAGGTGTTCTTTGTCAACGGTCTGTGTGACGAGAGCGCCCGCTTCTACCGTGTGTTTGAGAACCTGAAGTCTTCCTTCGGTCCCTCTGTGTGTCCGGTTGTGGTTCCCTATATCGTGGACGGACAGGCTGACTGCTATGTAAACCTCCTGGAGTATAAAGCCTATAAATATATCAACGGCAAGATCAGCGTCGTGCCGATTCCCGACATGGGAGACAGACTCGAGGGTCTGAGAACCGCTATCTGCGAGGCCGTTGCCGAGACAAGCGACGAGATGTTTGAAAAGTACTTCTCTGGCGAAGAGTTCACACCGGAGGAAATTATCGTCGGCGTGAGCCAGGGCGTCAAGAACGGCTCCATCAGCCCGGTATTCTGCGGTGATGCGCTGCTGACCTACGGTGTGGAACAGCTGCTCAACGGTCTGGTATGGCTGGCTCCCTGTGCCGAGGATAAGTCCGCCGAAATAGCGGTAGATACCGAGGGCAATCCCGTGGAGCTCAACGTCAACGATGACGCTATGGCCGCCGCAATCGTCTTTAAGACCATTGCCGACCCGTTTGTGGGTAAACTGTCCTATTTCAAGGTGGTATCCGGCAAGGTTTCTCCCGACACGCCGCTGGTGAATATGAGAACCGGCAATGCAGAGCGTGTGGCAAAGGTGATGAATATCCGCGGCAAGAAGCTGGAGGATGCTCCCTATATCGGCGCCGGTGATATCGGTGCGGTGGCAAAGCTCTCCGCTACCAATACCGGTGATACCCTGTGCGCTCCTGCCAGAAAGGTCATTCTGGACGGCATTGACTATCCCGCTCCCTCCCTCTCCATGGCGATCGCTCCCAAGACTAAGGGCGACGAGGAAAAGGTGGCTCAGGGCGTGCAGAAGCTCAGCGAGGAGGACCCCACCATCAAGTTTGAAACCAACCACGAGACCCATCAGATGGTCATCAGCGGCATGGGCGAGCAGCATCTGGATGTGATCGTCTCCAAGCTCAAGGCCAAGTATGGCGTAGAGGTGGTTCTCTCCAAGCCCAAGGTTGCCTATCGTGAGACGATCAGAAAGTCCGTGAAGGTCCAGGGCAGATATAAGAAACAGACAGGCGGTCACGGTCAGTTCGGTGACGTATGGATCGAGTTCTCTCCCTGCGAGAGCGAGGACATGATCTTTGAAGAGAAGGTTGTGGGCGGTGCCGTACCGAAGGGCTTCTTCCCGGCCGTTGAAAAGGGTCTGCGCGACAGCATTGCCAAGGGTCCGCTGGCAGGATTCCCGGTAGTCGGCCTGAAAGCCACCCTCTATGACGGTTCCTACCATCCGGTAGACTCCTCCGAAATGTCCTTCAAGACTGCCGCCTCCCTTGCCTACAAAGCCGGTATGCCGGATGCTTCCCCGGTACTGCTGGAGCCTGTGGGACTGCTGAAAGCCACCGTGCCGGATGCCAACATGGGCGATATCATGGGCGAGGTCACCAAGCGCAGAGGCCGCGTACTGGGCATGAATCCTTCCGAGGACCGGATGCAGACCATCGAAGCCGAGGTTCCTCAGGCAGAGATGAGCGACTTCTCCACCTTCATTCGTCAGACCACCCAGGGCAGAGGCTATTTCAGCTTTGAGTTTGTCCG
>ONEU01000108.1 GCA_900316925.1 uncultured Eubacteriales bacterium | reverse complement strand
TTGTACCACTTCTTGTTGTTGGGGTTCCGGTACCAAACGGCGTACTGCTTGGTGCCCAGACCGCCGGTGGAGGCGGCAGTGACAGCGACAGAGTTGCCGAGCGTGAGGAACGGGGTGGAAACGGAAGAGGTATTCTTCAGATTCGTAAAGACGCCTACGGTGAGATCCTTCTTCACCACGGCGCCCTTGGCGTCCTTCGCATTCACACGAATGATGTAATTTCCCGAATAAGCAGGCTTGACACTGACTGTCCGATTCGTGCTGTATTTCTGTGCCAGGTTCCATTTGGAGGCACCGGCCTTTTTGTAATAAACAGCATAGGTATAGGCTTCTGCGCCGCCGGTTGCCTTACAGTTGACAGTCACACTGCCGCCCTTTTTGACATACGAAGCAGACAGAGTTGATTGATTGGCAGCGATATACACCCTTTTCAGAGTGGTATAGGAAGTAGAGGGATGATTTTTGACCCAGGTGTCAGCATAGCTTCCCTTGACGCAATAGATGGTGAGTGTCTTGACAGGATAGCTGTACAGGGTTCCGACGCTGTCAAAAGCACCCTCATCAATTTCCTTGACGCTGGGAGGGATCACCACGGAGGATAACAGACAGCACTGATCAAATAATTTGCTGTCTATCTTCTTGATTTGTTTACCGATGGTCACGGAGGTCAGACCCACGGAGGAAAGATTCTTATAGCATTTTGTGAAGACTCCCTCGCCCAATTCCGTCACGCTGTCGGGAATGACGACTTCCGTGGTGGAATAGCAGGATTGAAACGCATGATACCCAATCGACTTTAAGGTATCGGGCAGCTGATATACCAATGCTTCACAGCCGTAGAAAGCACATCCGTCGATGGTTTCCAACTTGTTGAAGAGCTTGTCGGTGTTATTCAGCTTGGGGCAGGTCATAAAAGAACCGTATCCGATGGCGGTCACATTTTCACCGCCGTTAACGGTGGTAAGTTTCTGACAACCGAGGAAAGCATTGTCCCCGATGGTCGTGACGCCTTTGCCGATGGTCACTCCTGTCAGAGAGCCGGCATTATTGAAGGCATCGGCACCGATATAGCTGACGCTGTCCGGGATGGTGACGTAAGTCACTTTATTATTAGAGCGGAGCGCGCCCGGGGCAATCCCCTTTGTGCCGCTTTTGACGGTGAGACGGAAGGGATTGACCGAATTGTAGGAATACAGTACCTTGCCGATATAGACGGCTCCGGTCTGATTAGCCAGTTTGGTAGACTGGAAAGCATTCTTTCCGATGAGTTCCACATTTCCGGCACCGGTAACCTGACTCAGATTGCTGCAGCCATAGAAAGCTTCTGTACCGATCTCCGTTACCGTGTCAGGGATGGAAAACGTATTGACATTGAGGCTGTACGCAAATGCCTCTCAACCGATGCGGGTCACGGGTTTTCCGTGAATGGTTCCTGGAATACGGACCGTTCCCTCGGCGTTTAAGGTGTTGTGGTATTGCACGATGGTAATGCCGTCTTCCGTTTCCTCATACGAGTAGTCTCCTTCGGTGAATATCTCCGCCGCACTGACAGTCGGGGCAGTGTGCAGGAGCACATTGGTGCCAAGAGCTGCCGTACCGGTAAGCATCATCACGGATAATGCCAGGGCGCAGCATTTTCGGAGTGTTTTTCTGGTCATCTGAATTAACATCCTTTCCTGTAATATATTACGGGCACCCAGTGAAAGAGAGGATGCCCGGAAGGTTATTATTTCAACGTTTTCTTGAAGGAGTCCACGACATACTGAGCTTCCTCGTCCGTGAGTCTGGAATAAAGCGGGAGAGTGATTTCGTTCTTATACATATCATAGGCGTTGGGATAGTCCTTGATGTCGTAGCCCATGCGTTTATAGGCGGTCATCATCGGCAGCGGCTTGTAGTGGACGTTGGATGCCACACCCAAAGCGGCCAGTTTTTTGATGACATTGTTGCGGTATTCCTCGTCCTGCCACATCAGCTTCACTAAGTAGAGGTGGCCGCTGGAAGCGAACTTCTCCTTGTCGGAATAATGCTGGAGCACCGAGACATTCAGATCGGCAAGCTCACGGTTATAGAACTCAATCAGCTTGCGGCGGCGCTTGAGCATGGCAGGGAAGCGCTTGAGCTGGGCCAGTCCGATGGCAGCGGCAATATCGGTCATGTTGCACTTGAAGTAGGGGCCGACAATGTCATACTCCCACGAGCCGAGCTGCGTTTTTTCCAGAGCGTCCTTTGACTGTCCGTGGAGCGACAGCAGCATATACTGACGGTACAGATCGTCGCTGTCAAGATCGGAGTGTTTTTTCCAGGTGACAGCGCCGCCCTCACCGGTGGTGAGATTCTTCACGGCATGGAAGGAAAAAGCGGTGAAGTCGGCAAGAGCGCCGGTCTTGATGAGATTGCGCCGTGCACCGAGACCATGTGCGGAGTCTGCCAGGACAATGATACGTCCAAAGACCTCCTGCAGGGGACTGGTGGGGATAAACAGCGCCCGTTTGCTGATGACCGCATCAAAAATGCGGTCGTAATCGCAGGGGACGCCGCCCAGGTCTACCGGGATGATGGCCTTGGTGTGGGTGGTAATCAGGTAGGGGAGACGGTCGTAATCCATCTGCACGGAATTGGGAGCGCAGTCGATCATCACGGGTTTTGCCCCCACATGACAAACCGCACTGGCCGTAGCGGTGTAGGTATAGGCGGGGACAATGACCTCGTCGCCTTTTTTGATCCCCAGAAGCCGCAGGGTCATCTCCAGAGCAGAGGTGCAGGAATCCAGACACACGGTTTTTGCACTCATGCAGTAGGATGTGAGCTGATTCTCAAATTTTTTGGTTTTGGGGCCGGTGGTGATCCAGCCGCTTTGCAGGGTGTCGATCACCTCGTTGATCTCCTCTTCACCGATATCAGGCGGTGAAAACGGAATTTTCATCATGTTCCATTCCTCCTATGCGGCCGGTTGCCGCAGCTCTGTACGCCGTTTGCGTACAGGAAGTCACAATTGCAGAAGAAGTTTATTGATATAAGCCCAGCAGTACGCCAACGTCGCGGAGAGACGGCACCACAGCGGCGGTGACAGTCCTCAGGGATTCATCCGGCGGGATCAGGTCGGGAACCATGATCGTTGTCATGCCGGCATCACACGCGGCACGGATCCCCACAGGGGAATCCTCCAGTACCAGACAGTCCTCCGGCGAAAGCTGCATCAGGGCTGCCGCGGTGAGATAGATTTCCGGATCAGGCTTGCCTTTTCTGACCATATCACCGCCCACGATATGGCGGAAATAGTGGATCAGCTGTGACCGCATGAGTGTCTTCACCACCGATTTGGTGGAGGTGGAGGAGGCAATGGCTGCCGGGATACCGTGTTCCGACAGAGCCTCCAGCAGCTCCGTCACACCGGGCTTCAGGGGATAGCCGTTCTGCAGCCTCTTCTGTGCGGCTGCCTTGGCTTTTTCAAAAAACGCGTCGTAGGGGAAATCACTGCCGTAAGCTTTGAGGAAGAGCTCCCGTGTCTCAGCGGTCGGCCTGCCGATGCAGGCAAGCGAGATTTCCCGGATATCCGCCAGCGCATATTCGGCGGCGGCTTCTATGTAGCTGTCAAGATAGACACGCTCGGTATCGAACAGGACACCGTCCATATCAAAGATGACGGCTTTTGGCTGATTCATCAGAGGGTCACTCCCTGTGTATTAGTCGATGCCATTCTGCAGCATGGCAGCCTTGAGGGTATTCTTCATCAGCATGGCAATGGTCATGGGACCCACACCGCCCGGGACGGGGGTGATATAGGAAGCCTTTGGTTCCACCTCGGCAAAATCCACATCTCCGCAGAGCTTGCCGTTTTCGTCACGGTTGATGCCCACATCCAGTACCACGGCACCCTCCTTGACCATATCCGCCTTGACGAACTTCGGTCTGCCCACCGCCGCTACCAGGATATCGGCGCTGCTGCACAGTTCCTTGAGGTTCCGTGTCCTGCTGTGGCAGATGGTAACGGTGCCGTTTTCGTGCAGGAGGAGCATTGCCATGGGCTTGCCCACGATATTGCTCCTGCCGATCACCACACAGCTCTTGCCGCTGACATCAATTCCGGCGGAGTGGATCAGCTCCATGACGCCGGCAGGGGTGCAGGGAAGGAAGTGATAATCACCGATCATAATCCTGCCCACATTGGAGGGATGGAAAGCATCCACGTCCTTGAGGGGGGAGATGGCATTGATAACAGCCTTTTCGTCGAGGTGTTTCGGCAGGGGAAGCTGACAGAGGATGCCGTTGATCTCCGGCTTGCGGTTGAGGGTATCAATGAGGGCAAGAAGCTCCTCCTGGGTAGTTTCTGCCGGCAGGGCGTATTCCTCCGAGACAAAGCCCACATCGGCGCAGGCTTTTTTCTTATTGTTGACATAGACTCTTGAAGCGGGATCGTCACCGACAATGATGACGGCCAGACCGGGGGTAATCCCCTTGGTCCTGAGCTGTTCGCAGGCAGCCTTGACCTCTGCCCTGACGTTGGCGGAAACTTCCTTGCCGCTGATGATAATAGCCATGATATAAGCACTCCTTTGATGATGGTTTGATAGTCAGTCCGGTTATTCGATTCCCGTAATGAGGGAGAGAGCGCAGTTCTGAGGGTCCAGCTGATGGGACAGGCGTTCGTTGATGTCATCCAGGGTGACGGCAGCGAGAATGTCGGCAGCCTCAAAAACGCCGTGGCGGGCGAAGTGGGCGTTCACGAACTCGTAGGCAATGGAGGCGGGACTTTCAAAGCTGGTGGCGAAGTTGCCGTAGACAGAACGCAGGGCAATGTCAAAATCTTCCTGGGAAATGCCTGTCTCGTGGAGACGGACAACCGCTTCCTGAATGAGTTCAGCGGCACGGCGGGGCTCACGGGACTCTCCTTCAAAGACCACGGTCCGATAGCCCGGACCGGAGAGATAGGAGGAGGAGAAGCCGGAGTTGATAAGATTTTCGTCCAGTAGGCGGCGGTAGAGTGCCGAACCGGTGCCGCCAAAGGCATCCAGCAGGATATTGGTGCAGAGATATTCCTTGAGAGTGGGGTACTCCAAGGGAGCGTTTTCCTTGAAGCCGAGGGCGAACTGCGGAACGGCCACCGGGAGCTTCTCTTCAATCAGGGGTTTTGCCACGGCATAAGGCTCGTCGGGGAAAACGGATTCGGTGCTGACAGGCTCGTTATTCTTCAGCTTGCTGTCGGCAACGGCGAGTACCTCGTCGAGGCTGACCTTGCCGGCCACGCACAGCACCATGTTGTGCAGGTTATAGAAGCCGTTGTAGCACTCATAGAGCACCTCCGGCGTGATTTCGGCGATGGACTCCACCGAACCGGCAATATCCTTGTTCATGGGATGGTTCTGGTAGAGGGCCTGGAGCAGGTTGATAAAGACCTTCCAGTCGGGATTGTCCGCATACATCTTGATCTCCTGACCGATAATGCCCTGTTCCTTGGCAACGGTCTCCGGGGTGAAATAGGGGGACTGGATCAGATCGAAGAGGATCTCCAGCGACTCCTTGAACTGGTCGGTACAGGAGAACAGATAGCAGGTATTGTTGAAGGACGTAAAGGCATTGGCGGATGCGCCCGTTTTTGCATAAAGATGGAAGGCGTCGCCCTCCTCGCTTTCAAAGAGCTTGTGCTCCAGATAGTGTGCGGTGCCGTCGGGGACGGTGACGGTTTTGCCGTTGCAGATGAACCGGGAGTTGATGGAGCCGAATTGTGTGCCGATCAGGGCATAGGCGGAGTTGTAGTCCTTCTTGGGACACACCACAATGGTCAGTCCGGAAGGGTGCTTCACCTGATAATAGGTCTCGCCTAAGCGTTCATTGGATATTTCCGTATAATTCATAGTTGTATGCCGCAGCGATGCGGTCTGCACCTCTTTTCTTTAATTACCGATCAGGGAGAATACGGTGTCGGGCTTGATCTGTCTTGCCAGCTCGGTGATCTGGTCCTTGGTGATGCCGTCCACCAGGGCGGCTGCCTCCTGCGGCGAGAGTGTCTGACCGGTCAGTACACCGGTGATATAATGTAACTGCAGGGCTCCCAGACTGTCCTGTGACGAGATCAGGGAGTTCTTCACCGCAAGCTTGGCGTTCTGCAGCTCTTCATCTGTAATGCAGCCGTTTTTCAGCAGACGGAGCTGCTCCATAATGGCCTCTTCCGCTTTTTCAATATTCTTCGTCTCCACACCGCTGTCAATCAGCATGATCCCCTTGGTGTTGTTCACGCGGCTTGCACAGTAGTAACAGAGACTCTGTTTTTCTCTGACGTTCAAAAACAGCTTGGAAGTGGGGGTACCGCCCAGGATCGCACCCATCAGCGTGTTGGCAATGCGGTCGGCGGGCACTGCCGGTGATGCGCACCGGAATCCCATGACCAGCTTGGACTGGACGATCTCTTCTGTCTCGGTGAAGCGTCTTACCTCCGCTACGTCGTTCTTCACAATGGTGGAGAGCGTCACTTTACGGGGCTTTCCTGCAAAATGTCCCCGCAGGTCCTCCCGCACACGGGTCGGGTCGGCGCTTCCCAGCATGGCAAGCTCCACACGGGAGTCGTTCAGCAGCTGTTTCCAGGCGGACATGATATTCTCGTGGGTCAGCGCACTCACATCCTCACGCATACCGAAGCGTCCGATGGCATTCGGTTCGTCACGGCACATATTTTCGATGCAGCGGTTAATGGCATAGGTGCGTTTATCATTGAAGTCGGCGTCGATCATTTCAATCAGCTGCCGTCTTTCCTGCTCCACATCCTCGTCGCTGAAATGACCGTCCACCAGCTTGGGATCAAAGAGGATGTTGTACAGAAGCTCTGCCAGCTCCGCCGATACCGTTTCCCCCTGCAGGGTATAACGGTCATCCAGACCCGCAACGGCGATGGTGATGACCTGCAGATCACCGAGGGTGCTAACGGACGGGTAGAGGGCGGCACCGTACAGGGAACTCAGCTTACGGTTCAGCGCCGTGAAATCGGGATACAGGCGGCAGGAACGTGTCAGAACAAAGGAAAGCAGGGCATTGGCAGCAGCCGTGCGCCTGTTGAGAGGTACGACCAGTGTGGCACTGATGCGTCCCAGTTTAAAACGTGTATCTGCAATATGATTGAAGGCAACGCCTTCGCAGATCAGCTCTCGGTTCAAATCAGACATTTCAGCATCTCCAGACTGTGCGGTGCGCTGCAGTTTCGGGTGATCCAGCCGCCGCACAAAATAATATACGTTTATAGTATACCACAATCCCGGTTAATAATAAAGCGCTTTTTGAAGATAATCATCGAAAATACCGTCCTGGGGACATTGGCGTTGTCGGAATATTACTGCTTGTATATTATCTGCGCTAAAACTATACAGAATGTATATGCAATAATACGATCAGTAATTGTGATGAATATCTCTACAAATTGTATAACAAGATATACAATCGGTAAATATATGATTAAAATATACTATTTGTAATAGATTAGAGACGATGTGGACGGCGTATATTACGAATTGTATATGTTCTGAGAAATTATACAAAACGTATTGAATCGGACAATCATAGATAATAAATATACAGAATGTATAATATACTATCTGTATAAAAATTGACAAGGCGGTTCTGTTATTTTATAATAATGAAGGACACGGTATGTGATTTTACAGGAAAAGGAATACGGCTATGGGAATGATTTTTGATACACACGCACATTATGATGATCCTGCGTTTGATGACGATCGTGAGGAGCTGCTGGAGACGCTGTTTTCCGGAGAGGTCTGCGGCATTGTTAACCAGGGAACGAATCTGAAAACGGCAGCGGAAAGCATCCGGCTGGCGGAGTCCTATCCGGGGATGTATGCCGCAGTGGGGATCCATCCGGAATGTGCGGATGAGAACAGTCTGGGAGAGTTGGAGGAGATCCGCAGGATGGCGGCGCACCGCAAGGTGGTGGCCATCGGAGAGATCGGTCTCGACTATTATTACGATATCCCGAAGAAGCTGCAGCAGGAGCTGTTTGTCAGACAGCTTGAGCTGGCGTGCGAGCTTTCTCTGCCGGTGACGATCCACGACCGGGAGGCGCACGGCGATACAATGACTTTTTTGCGGCAGTATCGGCCGCAGGGGATCCTGCACTGCTTTTCGGGCAGTGTGGAAATGGCCAGAGAAGTCGTGGGGCTTGGGATGTATATCGGTATCGGCGGTGTGGTGACGTTCAGGAATGCCAGGAAATCGGTAGAGGTGGTGGAAGCCCTGCCGCTGGAACGCTTGGTGCTGGAAACGGACTGTCCGTATCTGTCGCCGGTGCCGTTCCGGGGAAAGCGCAATGATTCCGGCAGGATACGCTATACCGCAGAAGCCGTGGCAGCCATTAAGGGTGTGACGGCAGAGGAAGTATTGAGGATCACAAAAGAAAATGCCGGACGGGTTTACCGCATCGGAATCGCAGGAACAGGTGAACAGACAGGAGGAGCGTTATGAAAGCGTTAGTTACAGGAGCAAGCTCGGGAATTGGCAGAGATATCGCCAGGGAACTGGTGGGGAGAGGCTGGGACGTTATTCTGGTGGCCAGAAGGACCGATAAGCTGATGGAGCTCAAAAAGGAACTGGGAAAACACGCCATGTGTGTGCGGTGTGACGTGTCACATCTGGAGGAGTGTAAAAAGCTGCATGAGGTGATGAAGCAGCAGAATATCGAAATGCTCGTGAACTGCGCCGGCTTTGGTCTGTGCGGAGAGTTCACCGAGACCGATATGAGCCGGGAGCTGGAAATGATTGACACCAATGTGGTGGCGGTCCATGTGCTGACAAAGCTCTTTTTGCAGGACTTTGTGGAGAAAAACAGCGGCTATATCCTGAATGTGGCATCGGTGGCGGGCTTCTTTGCGGGACCGCTGATGGCGACATATTACGCTACCAAAAATTATGTCGTCAGTCTGACGGGCGGCATCTATGAGGAGCTTAAACGCCGCAAGAGTAACGTGAAGATCTGTGCGCTGTGTCCGGGACCGGTGGATACCGAGTTTAATCGGGTGGCAGGCGTCTCCTTCTCCTCCGCACCCATTGACAGCCGTACCGCCGCATCACAGGCGTTGGACGGATTGATGAAGGGAAAGCTGTATGTGATCCCGTCGGCCAAGATCAAGGCACTGAAATTCGTGAAGCGTCTGCTGCCGGAGCGGATCATCACGCAGTTCTGCTATAAATTCCAGAAGAAGAAAAAATACTGAGGGGGATGAAGGGATGCTGACAGTTGCCAATTGCGAGGTAATGAACCTGAAAAATGCGATACGCGGGGCGAGAAATCCCATGAACAGCTGGGCAAGGTCCGACAGCGGCTATAATGAGCAGGGCGAATATGTATTGGGCGAGAATGACCTTTCGCTTGCCGTGAGACTGCGGCAGGCAGGCAGTGACCACCGGAAATTCCTGCGGCAGGTGTTTGTATCGGTGGATATCACCGCACCGATGTACTGGTGGAAGGAATACGATACCTATAAAGTAGGAACGGTGGCCAACTCCACCAGCACGATGCATAAGATCACATCGGCACCGTTTGAACTGTCGCATTTCAGCTGTGACCGGATGGATCAGGAGACCCTGGCCGTGATGGAGTATGTGATCGGGAAATTGGAGGAGCTGCGGCTGCGGTACCTTGAGACAAAGGATAAGCAGCTTTGGTATGATATCATCCAGCTGCTGCCGTCGAGCTACAATCAGATGCGGACGTGCACGATGAATTATGAGAATCTGATCGGAATCTATCACGCAAGGAAGAACCATAAGCTGGACGAGTGGCACGTTTTCTGTGATTTTGTCCGGTCGCTGCCGTACAGTCAGGAGCTCATCATCTGTGAGGAACAGGGATAAGTGTCTGCGAAAAAGCAATAAACCAATGAAAGCTGTAAGTATCCACCTGCTTGCAGCTTTTTGTTATCTGTGACTGTCCCGGTAAAATGCTTTCCGGCGGCAGGCTGTTGATCACGGAAATCCATTTTGAAAGTCCCTGTAAATACTTCGTCAACAACAATGATAAGTGAGTGCAAGGCATATTCCGCAGCGAATTTTGGAAAGGGGTCCGGGGAAAACCTTTTTTTCGCCAGAAAAAGGTTTTCCCTGGGAACTGGCAGGTCATAACGGATTTTCGTGGCTGTTGATAAAAAAGGGTGTACAAAAGAGAAAAGTTTGTGGTATAATAGAGTAAAATAGGCGTGGTATATCAATATGCCCGAACAGAAAAAAAGGTGATGACATGATGAATATGGGGAAAATTCTGGTAGTAGACGATGATATCAATATCTGTGAGCTGCTGCGGCTTTATATCGAAAAGGAAGGCTTTGAGGTGGTGATCGCCAATGACGGCGGTCAGGCAATTACCAAATTCAAGACGGAAAAGCCTGATCTGGTAATGCTGGATATCATGCTGCCGGTATTGGACGGGTGGCAGGTGTGCCGTGAGATCCGAAAGACGTCCCAGTGCCCGATCATAATGCTGACGGCAAAGGGCGAGGTTTTCGATAAGGTGCTCGGTCTGGAGCTGGGTGCCGACGACTATGTGGTGAAGCCCTTTGAAACCAAGGAGATCGTGGCAAGGATCAAGGCCGTGCTCCGCAGAATGGGCAGCAAGAGCCGGGTGGAGGAGAGCGCCGAACAGCAGAAAAAAGAAGTGCGCTATGACGGATTGGTCATCAACCTTACCAACTATGAGCTCCGGGTCAAGGGGGAACAGGTGGATACGCCGCCGAAGGAGATGGAACTGATCTACCACATGGCAAGCAATCCCAACCGGGTGTTTACCAGGGACCAGCTGCTGGATGAGGTGTGGGGCTTCGATTACTACGGCGATTCCAGAACCGTGGATGTGCATATCAAACGCCTGAGAGAAAAACTGGAGGGCGTTTCGGATAAGTGGGCGCTGAAAACAGTATGGGGAGTAGGTTATAAGTTTGAAACGAAAGAATAAGCTGTTTTCGGGCAAGTCGCTGTTCCTGAAATATATGAACGTCAGTGTGCTGATCGTCTTTTTCAGCTTCCTGGTGCTGGGTATCATCCTGACCATGACGATCTCTAACTACTGGGCGAATGAGAAACGCTCCACACTGGAAAAACACGCAGAAAACGTGGCTGACTATATCCGCCCGAATATCCGCAGCGGCAGAAAATACATCATTGAAAATAACGACGAGTTCGTGTGGCTCAGCGCCAGCTATACCGAGTATCTGCACTCCTTCCTGTCCATGTATTCATCGGATGTGGGCGTGGATATCATCGTGGCGGATATCAACGGACGGACGGTGATGACGGTTTCGTCGGAGGAAAGCGTCCATGAGAATATCGTGCTGCCCAGAGATCTGGTGAAAACGACCTTCAACGAGCCGCCTTACTATGCCAAGGGGACGATGGACGGACTGTACTCCAAGGAACGCTACATCTCCGCCAGACCCATCTTCAACGGAACGACAGGCGGTGTGATCGGCATGGTAGTGGTGACGACCGATACCGGTGATGTGGAGCGCTTTACCGACATGGTGCTCAAAATTTTCCTCCTGTCGGCAATTGCCACCCTGTCAATGTCCATTCTGGCGATCGGCCTGTTCTCCTATAACATGGTGAAGCCGCTGAAACAGATGGCTGTGGCGGCGAAACAATTCGGTAAGGGTGATTTCAGCGTCAGGGTCAGCGGTTCGTCCAATGACGAGATCGGTGAACTGGCGAGATCCTTCAATAATATGGCGGAGTCGCTGTCGGCTTCGGAGACTACCAGAAAGAGCTTCGTTGCCAATGTGTCCCATGAGCTGAAAACGCCTATGACTACCATCGCAGGCTTCATCGACGGTATCCTCGACGGCACCATTCCGACCGATAAGCAGGATTACTATCTGCATATCGTCTCGGAGGAAGTGAAGCGTCTGTCAAGACTGGTGCGCTCCATGCTTGACCTCTCCCGTCTGGACAGCGGCGAACTCAAGCTGAACTACCAGACCTTCAATCTGCTGGATACCCTTGTGACGATCATCATTACCTTTGAACAGGAGATCAGCCGCAAGAATATCGAAGTGCGGGGACTGGACACCATCACTCCCAAGTACGTCTACGGTGATAAGGACCTGCTGCATCAGGTAGTGTACAACCTGGTGGAGAATGCGGTGAAGTTCACCAATGAGGGCGGCTATATTGAATTTAACATCATCGAGAGC
>ONEU01000144.1 GCA_900316925.1 uncultured Eubacteriales bacterium | reverse complement strand
CATATTGCGACAAATCTCTATAAATCATTTACTTCCGTCAAGCTAAGTCTAAAAGCTAAACGTTTCAAATGTTCTTTTGATAATGAATTTTTGTCAACTGTTATTTTTAACAAGTTTTCTTGATTCTTTCATGCGGTTGCCCTGGTTCTTTGGGAAATTATCATTGACATTTTTCCGTTTTTGTAATATAATAATAAAGCTGTCATATCAGTAACGAGGTGTAACTCAGTTTGGTAGAGTGCTTGGTTTGGGACCAAGATGCCGCAGGTTCAAGTCCTGTCACCTCGATGTGGGGAGCTGCCGCTCCTGTTTTGCGCTCTGCATTGTGCAGGGCGCTTTTTCATTTTCCGCATAAAAAATGCCCCGTTCTTCGGAATCGGGGCACTTTTATTTGACTTGCCGGCACCTGTGACAAAGCTCTTATCTGCCGCCGCCGGCTCATCATTATGAAAGCAGACGCCGGATACGCTCCACAGCTTCTGCTGTTTTTTCATGGGAATTAAACGAGGTCAGTCGGAAGAAGCCGTTACCGCAGCTGCCAAAGCCCTCTCCCGGCGTGCCGACGACTGCCGCATTCTCCAACAGATAGTCAAAGAACTGCCAGCTGCTCATCCCATTGGGACATTTCATCCAGATATACGGGGAGTTTTTGCCGCCGGTGTAGTAAATATCCAGATCGTCAAGAGTCCTGGCAATCATCCGGGCGTTCTCGTGGTAGTAATCGAGATTCAGGCGGCACTGTCTCTGACCCTCCGGCGTGAACACCGCATTCGCTGCGCATTGTACCGCCCAGGAAACTCCGTTGAACTTCGTTGCCTGGCGCCTGTACCACAGGTCATGCAGCCGTTTGCCGCCCCTGACCAGTTCAAAAGGCACGACGGTGTAGCCGCAGCGCACTCCCGTAAAGCCCGCCGTCTTGGAAAGGGAACACAGCTCGATGGCACAGTTCCTCGCTCCCTCTATGCTGTAGATGGAACGGGGCAGATCTTCCCTGATGAAGGCCTCATAGGCCGCGTCATAAAGAATGATCGCATCATTTTCCAGTGCATAGTCCACCCATTCCTTGAGCTGGGCGGCGTTATAAGCGGCTCCCGTGGGATTATTCGGAGAACAGAGATAGATGATATCCGCTTTCACCTTCGGATCGGGCATGGCCAGGAAGTTCTCCTGCTGTCCGGAGGGCGCATAGACGATCTTCCGGCCTGCCATGATATTGGCGTCCACATACACCGGGTAGACTGGATCGGGGATCAGGACCGTGTTCTCCTTAGAAAAGATATCCCCGATGTTGCCGCAGTCGGATTTCGCTCCGTCAGAGATAAACACCTCTTCCGGCTCGATCTTCACGCCGAAGCTCTTGTAATAATCGGCAATGCTCTCCCGCAGGAAGTCGTAGCCCTCATACTCCGGGTACCCCTTGAAGGTTTTCTGGAAACGCAGATCCTCACAGCCCTGCTGCATGGCATCCACCACTACCGGCGCTAACGGAAGCGTTACATCACCGATACCCAGACGGATCACCTCCTGCTGGGGGTGTGTCTCCATAAATGCCTTTGTCTTGCCCGCAACATCTGCAAACAGATAGTTCGGAACGAGCTTCTCAAACTGTTCATTGATCTTCATGTCGTCACGCTCCTATAGATTGGTGTAGCCCATCAGTCCGCTGTCAACCTCGCTGGCGCAGTCCCTGCCTTCCCGGATGGCACGGACAACCAACGATTGTCCGATATGCATATCGCCGGCCGTATACACCTTCTCCACATTCGTCCGGTGACTGCCCTGCTGCCCTGCCACATTGCTCCGGCTGTCTGTTTCTACGCCGAAAGCCTCTGTCACATAACTCTCGCTGCCCAGAAAACCGGCCGCGATCAGCACCAGCTCCGTGTCTACCGTGTATTCGCTGCCCTCTACCGGCTTCATCGTCATCCGTCCGGTTTCTGCGTCCTTTTCGGCCGACAGCTTTACCAGCACCGCCGCTCTGACGGCTCCGTTTTCGTCCGCCAGAAATTCCTTGACCGTCGTCTGGTACACTCTCGGGTCGGCACCGTAGACTGCCGCCGCTTCCTCCTGTCCGTAATCCGTCTTGCACACACGGGGCCACTCCGGCCACGGATTATCCTCCGTGCGCTCATCCGGCAGCTTCGGCATCATCTCCAGCTGGAGCACACTCTTCGCTCCGTGCCGGACACAGGTTCCTACACAGTCATTGCCGGTGTCGCCGCCGCCGATCACCAGCACGTTCTTATCCTTCGCACTGATGTAGGTCCCTTCCGTCAATCCGTTGTCCAGCAGCGCCTTCGTTGTCGAGGTGAGGAAGTCTACCGCAAAATGGATGCCCTGTGCCTCTCTGCCCGGTACACGGATATCCCGGGGATGGGATGCCCCGCAGGCAAGGATCACCCGGTCATACTGCTGCAAAAGCTCCTCCGCAGGGATATCCTTCCCCACGTTCCTGCCGGTCACAAAGGTTACCCCCTCCGCTTTCATCAGGTTGATCCTTCTCTCAACAATGTGCTTCTCCAGCTTCATGTTCGGGATTCCGTACATCAGCAGGCCTCCCACCCGGTCGGAACGCTCATACACCGTGACGCTGTGGCCACGGCGGTTGAGCTGATCGGCGGCTGCCAGTCCCGACGGACCGGAACCGATCACCGCAATCCTCTTCCCTGTCCGGTTCTTCGGCGGACGGGGACGGGCATAGCCTTCGCTGTATGCCGTTTCAATAATGCTGTATTCATTCGCGCGTACCGTTACCGCATCACCGTTGGCGCCGCAGGTACACGCTTTCTCGCAGAGTGCAGGACAGACGCGGGAGGTAAACTCCGGAAAGTTATTCGTCAGCTTCAGTCGGTCGTATGCCTGCTTCCAGGCGCCCAGACTGACCAGATGGTTCCACTCCGGCACCAGATTGTTCAGCGGACAGCCGGACAGCATATTGCCGATCTTCATGCCCGACTGACAAAACGGGACGCCGCAGTTCATGCACCGCTCTCCCTGTGTTTTCTGCTCCTTCTCGGAAAGAGGCGTGTGGAACTCGTTATAGTGCCTGATGCGTTCGCTCACCGGTACTGCCTTTGCATCCCGGCGTTGGTATTTCAGAAAGCCGTCAGGATTTCCCATGTTCTTTTCTCTCCCTTTATCTTATGATTCCGACCGGATCAGGCTGTAAAATGCCTCGATCCCGGCCTGTTCCTTGTCCATGCCGTTCTGCTCGTTTTCGGCGATGGCCTCCGTCACCACCCGGTAGTCGTGGGGGATGACCTTCTTGAACAGCGGCAGATATTCTTCAAAGTGGTTCAGGATATACTCGCCCTTTTCCGATCCCGTTGCCGCAACGTGCTCGGCGATCAGGGAACGCAGCGTGTCGATATCCTGCTGACGGGTCACTTCACCACATTCCACCAGCTCCTTGTTCAGACGCTTGTAGAGGTGATGGTGCTCGTCCAGCACATAGGCCACACCGCCGGACATACCTGCGGCAAAGTTATTGCCGGTCCTGCCCAGGATGACCACCGTTCCGCCGGTCATGTATTCACAGCCGTGCTCTCCTACACCCTCAACAACCGTCACGGCACCGGAATTACGGATACAGAACCGTTCGCCGGCCACACCGTTGATAAACGCTTTGCCGCTGGTGGCGCCGTAGAGAGCCACGTTGCCGATGATGATATTCTCCTCGGCCTTGAAATGCGAGCCCTCCGGAGGATAGACGATCAGCTTGCCGCCGGAAAGTCCCTTGCCGAAATAGTCATTGCTGTCGCCCTTCAGCTCGAGGGTCAGTCCCTTGGGAATGAAAGCACCGAAGCTCTGTCCGCCGGAACCATTGCAGATGACACGGAAGGTATCCTCCGGCAGGGTGTTGCCGTATTTGCGGGTGATCTCCGAGCCGAATGCGGTTCCCAGGGTACGGTCGGTGTTCTTGATATCAATCTCAATGGTTTTTGCTTCACCGGACTGGAGCGCTTTCCTGAGCTTCCTGCCGATGACCTTCTCATCAATGGTATCTTCCAGTCCGAAGTCATACAGCTTCTTGTTGTGATAGCTGACCGCCTCGTGTGAGAACGCACGGTTCAGCAGCAGGGATACGTCGATCTTGTTTTCCTGTTCGCTGAGGTCGTCACGCTTCCGCAGGAGATCGGTACGTCCTACCAGCTCATCCACGGTCCTGACACCCAACTTCGCCATGTATTCCCGCAGCTCCTGCGCCACAAAATGCATGAAGTTGATGACGTATTCCGGCTTGCCGTTGAAACGCTTCCGCAGCTCCGGGTTCTGGGTCGCTACACCGAAGGGACAGGTGTCCAGATTGCAGACACGCATCATCGCACAGCCCAGCGTGACCAGCGGCGCCGTTGCAAAGCCAAATTCCTCGGCTCCGAGGATGGCCGCAACCGCCACGTCCCTGCCGGTCATCAGTTTACCGTCTGTTTCGATCACGACCTTGTCACGCAGACCGTTCATCAGCAGCGTCTGGTGGGCTTCTGCCAGTCCCAGCTCCCAGGGAAGTCCTGCATGATGGATGGAGCTTTCCGGCGCTGCGCCGGTACCGCCGTCATATCCGGAAATCAGGATGACGCCCGCACCGGCCTTTGCCACACCGGCGGCTACCGTTCCCACGCCCACCTCGGAAACGAGCTTGACAGAGATCCTTGCCTTCTTATTTGCGTTTTTCAGATCGTAAATGAGCTGGGCAAGATCCTCGATGGAGTAGATATCGTGATGGGGCGGCGGCGAGATCAATGATACGCCGGGGGTGGAGTGTCTTGTCCGGGCGATCCACGGATAGACCTTCTTTCCGGGGAGATGTCCGCCCTCACCGGGCTTTGCGCCCTGTGCCATTTTGATCTGCAGCTCATCCGCAGAATTCAGGTATTCGGAGGTCACACCGAAACGTCCCGACGCCACCTGCTTGATGGCCGAACAGCGGTCATTCGCCGTTCCCTTGCTGAGCAGACGTTCCTCGCTCTCTCCGCCCTCACCGGAATTGGAGCGTCCGCCGATCCGGTTCATGGCCAGCGCCAGTGCCTCGTGCGCCTCCTGAGAGATTGAACCGTAGGACATGGCGCCGGTCTTGAAGCGCCGTACAATGCTGTCCACACTCTCAATCTCCTCAAGAGGCAGGGGTTGTTCTGCGTAGTTGAAATCCAGCAGGCCGCGGATATTCATGGTGCTCATTTCCTCCCGCAGCATCCTGGAATAGGCCTGATAGGTCTGATAATCATTGGTACGGGTCGCCTTTTGCAGCGCATGGATGGTACAGGGATTATACAGGTGCTCCTCCTTGCCGCTGCGGCTCTTGTGAGTGCCCCGGGACGGAAGGTCGCTGTCGGTTTCGAGTCCCAGGGGATCGAAGGCGGCTGTGTGCAGCCGGTCTACGGTCTTTTCGATATCCTCCAGGGTAATGCCCCCGATACGGCTCACCGTACCGGTGAAATATTCGTTAATCAGCTCTCTGCTCAGACCGATGGCGTCAAAGATCTTGGAGCCCTGATAGGACTGGAGCGTTGAAATGCCCATCTTGTAGGCAATCTTGACGATGCCGTGGAGAACTGCGTCATTGTAGTCATTCACCGCAGCGTAATAATCCTTGTCAAGCAGCTCATCATGGATCAGCTCATGGATGGTCTCCAGAGCCAGATAGGGGTTGATGGCGCTGGCACCGTATGCCAAAAGGGTCGCAAAGTGATGAACGGTTCTCGGCTCGCCGCTTTCCAGAACGATGGAAAGGGAGGTGCGGCGCTTGGTGGCCACCAGATGCTGGTGCAGCGCCGATACCGCCAGCAGGGACGGGATGGCAAGACGGTTCTCGTCTACCCCTCTGTCGGAGAGGATCAGGATATTCGCGCCGTTATTATATGCCTTGTCAGCCTCCACAAACAGCCGTTTGATGGCCTTTGACAGCTTCGTGTTCTTATAATACAGCATCGGGATCACGGCTACCTTGAAGCCTGAAAGGTTCATCTTCTTGAGCTTGAGGATGCCCGTGGATGTCAGGATGGGGTTGACCACCTTGATGACCTTGCAGTTGTCGGGCTTCTCCTCCAGGATATTGCCGTCCTCGCCGATATAAATCGTGGTGGAGGTCACGATCTCCTCACGGATGGCGTCGATGGGAGGATTGGTGACCTGTGCGAAAATCTGCTTGAAATAGTCAAACAGCGGTGCCGGCTGTGCGGACAAAACTGCCGGCGGCGTATCAATTCCCATAGCGGCAATCGGCTCCTTGCCGTCCTTCGCCATGGGCAGGATGTTATCCATCACATCCTCGTAGGTGTAGCCAAAGGCCTTCTGCAGACGGCGCTTCTCGGAACGGGGATGCTCCTCTACCTTCGCATTCGGTACCTTGAGGTATTTCAGTCGGATGAGGTTCGCATCCAGCCATTCGCCGTAGGGTTGTCGGGAGGCGTAGTGCTCCTTGATCTCATCGTCGTCGATCAGTCTGCCCTGGACCGTATCCACCAGCAGCATCTTGCCGGGATGGAGTCGCTCTTTCTTCACGATCTTCTCCGGCGCTACCGGCAGCGCTCCGACTTCCGATGACAGGATCAGGTTATCATCATCCGTAATATAATATCGGGAGGGACGCAGGCCGTTCCGGTCAAGCACCGCACCTACCAGGTCGCCGTCTGTGAAGACGATTGATGCCGGTCCGTCCCAGGGTTCCATCATAGTGGCATAATATTGGTAGAAGTCACGCTTCTTCTGACTCATGGCGTGGTTGTTGTCCCACGGCTCCGGAATCGTGATCATCACCGCCAGCGGCAGCTCCATGCCGCTCATTACCAGAAATTCCAGCGTATTGTCCAGCATGGCTGAGTCGGAGCCTTCGGTGTTCACCACGGGGATCACCTTATCCATGTCGCCCATCAGGTGCTCGGAAGCCATCGTCTCCTCTCGCGCCAGCATCTTATCGGCATTGCCGCGGATGGTGTTGATCTCGCCGTTATGCACGATCATGCGGTTCGGGTGAGCCTTCTGCCAGCTCGGGAACGTATTCGTGGAAAAACGGGAGTGGACTATCGCAATGGCAGAGGTGTAATCCTCGTCCCGCAGATCTGTGAAGAAACGGCGCAGGTCGCCCACCAGGAACATCCCTTTATAGACGATCGTGCGGCTCGACAGCGATACCACATAAGTGTCCTCGTCGCTCTGCTCAAAGAACCGCCGTGCCACATACAGCTTGCGGTCAAAGTCCAGCCCCCGGTTCACGCCCTCCGGACGGTCGATGAAGCATTGCTGGATATTCGGCATACACTCCAGCGCCTTCGCTCCCAGTACCTCCGGCTGCGAGGGGACTTCTCTCCAGCCCAGTACCTCCAGGCCTTCCTTCTCGGCAATGATCTCGAACATCTTCTTGGCCTGGTTCCGGCGCAGCTCATTCTGCGGGAAGAAAAACATTCCCACCGCATAGTCTCTCTCTGACCGGATGGGGATCTGCAGCTTACGCGCTTCCTTTTTAAAGAAGGGATGGGAAATCTGAAGCAGGATGCCCACACCGTCGCCCGTTTTTCCTTCGGCGTCCTTGCCGGCACGGTGCTCCAGTGTTTCCACGATGGTCAGAGCGTCAGAGACGATCTGGTGGGACTTCTTTCCTTTCATATTCACGACCGCTCCGATACCGCAGTTGTCGTGTTCAAATGACGGATCATATAAGCTCTTCGTCAGAGGCTGCATAACTGATCTTCCTTTCCTTTTTGTATCATGCGGAGTACATTGCTTATTATAAAACGGCATTGCAGGATTGTCAATAGAAAGTTGCATTTCTTGTCAAATATTATTCATAATTAAAGTAACCGCCCCGTTTATGTCTATTTTTTGAACACCGTGCAAGTTTTTTAAAAAAAGTTGCAAAAAGTACTTGACAAATTTTTGACAAGGGTGTATACTGCAACCAACGAAACAACAAAGGCGTTGTAAGCAATGAGGCTTGCAGCGCCTTTCTGTTTTGTAATTGAAAAGAAACAGGAGAGATCACTATGACAAACGTAACAGAGCTTTTCGGAAGCATGGTCTTTAATGACAGAAAAATGCAGGAAAGACTTCCCCGTACTACCTATAAGGCATTGAAGAAAACCATTAAAAACGGCGAACCGCTGGATATCAGCGTTGCCAATGCCGTTGCCAATGCCATGAAGGACTGGGCCGTGGAAATGGGCTGCACACATTATACACACTGGTTCCAGCCGATGACCGGCGTTACCGCTGAAAAGCACGACAGCTTCATCTATCCCACTGAGGATGGTCAGGTGATCATGGAGTTCTCCGGCAAGGAGCTCATCAAGGGTGAGCCGGATGCTTCCAGCTTCCCCTCCGGCGGTATCAGGGCTACCTTTGAGGCCAGGGGCTATACCACCTGGGACCCCACTTCCCCTGCTTTCATCAGAGATAAAACATTATATATCCCCACCGCTTTCTGCTCCTACACCGGTGAGGTTCTCGATAAAAAGACCCCCCTGCTGCGTTCCATGGAAAGACTGAGCAGCGTTGCCACCTCCCTGCTCCATCTGCTCGGCAAGGAGGATGTCACCAGAGTGACCACCACCGTAGGTCCTGAGCAGGAATACTTCCTCATCGACAAGAAAATGTATGATGCACGTCCCGACCTTATCTTTACCGGCCGTACCCTGTTCGGTGCTCCCGCCCCCAAGGGTCAGGAGCTGGAAGACCATTATTTCGGCTCCATCAAGACAAGAGTCGCCGCTTTTATGAACGATCTCGACGAGGAGCTCTGGAAGCTGGGCGTCATGGCCAAGACTAAGCACAATGAAGTGGCTCCCTCCCAGCATGAACTGGCTCCGATCTTCGCCACCTCCAATATCGCCACCGACCACAACGAGCTCACCATGGAAGTGATGAAGAAAACCGCCGAAAAGCACGGTCTGGTATGTCTGCTGCATGAAAAGCCCTTCGCAGGCGTGAACGGCTCCGGCAAGCACAACAACTGGTCCATCTCCACCAATACCGGCGAGAATCTCCTCGAACCCGGCAAAAATCCGGAGCAAAACCTCCAATTCCAACTGTTCCTTGCCGCCATCGTCAAGGCTGTGCATGAATATCAGGATCTGCTCCGGCTGACAGTCGCTTCTGCCGGCAATGACCACCGTCTCGGCGCTAATGAGGCACCTCCCGCTATCATCTCCATGTACCTCGGCGACGATCTGGGTGCTCTCGTGGATTCTATCATCAAGGGCACTGACTACCGCTCCAACGGCAAGGTGGATATGCAGACCGGCGTGGATGTCCTGGCAGACTTCAAAAAGGATACCTCTGACAGAAACCGTACCTCTCCCTTCGCTTTCACCGGCAACAAGTTTGAGTTCCGTGCACTGGGCTCCTCCCTGAACATCGCCTGCCCGAACTATATGCTCAACACCATGGTCGCCGATGAGCTTGACCAATTCTATGCAGAACTGAAGGATGCCGAGGATCTGGATGCCGCTATCAAGGCTCTCGTCAAGAAGACCCTCACCGAGCACCAGAACATCATCTTCAACGGCGACAACTATTCCGACGAATGGGTACAAGAGGCTGCTAAAAGAGGTCTGTGCAACTACCGTTCCCTGCCGGAAGCAATGTCCCACTATGTTGACAAGAAGAATGTGGAGCTGTTTGTCAGGAACGGCATCGTCACGGAGGCTGAGATCCATGCAAGATATGAGATCGAACTGGATATGTACAGCAAGCAGCTCCGTATTGAAGCCCTCACCATGATCGACATGGCAGAAAAGAACATCACACCCGCTGTGATCGGCTTTGTCAACGAGCTTGCCAACGCAAGTCTTGCCAAAAAGCAGCTCTCCGCTTCCTATTCCGTCTATGCCGAAACCTCTCTCATTGACGAGCTTTCCCAGAAGCTGGAAAGCTTCGTGAAAAAGACCGCCGAACTCAAGGACGCCGTTGCCAACGTGGCTCAATATAAGAGTGATCCCCTCGCTGAGGCTACCTACTATCGTGAGACCGTTTTCCCGCTCATGGAAGAACTGCGTACCATCGGCGACGCAATGGAGAGCAAGACCTCCGCTGCCCGCTGGCCCTATCCCAGCTACAGCCAGATCCTCTTCGGTGTCTGAGCTGACCATCCCTTCCAACCAATGTGATAAAAGAAAAAAGGTGACTTAGTAATGGATGCAACAATGCAGACTGCTGTCTCTGCAGCAGTAGAAGAAGCGAATGCCTTTACGATCAGTATATGGTTCCTGATCGGCGCCGCCCTGGTATTTTTCATGCAGTGCGGCTTCGCCATGGTGGAAACCGGCTTTACCAGAGCGAAAAATGCCGGTAACATCATTATGAAAAACCTGATGGATTTCTGTATCGGTACCATCATGTTCATCTTCCTCGGTTTTGGTCTGATGATGTCCGAGGATTACCTGTTCGGCCTCATCGGTGTGCCCAACCTGCAGATCTTCACCGATTTTAACAATTTCCCCTGGTCCTCGTTTGTGTTCAACCTCGTGTTCTGTGCCACCGCCGCTACCATCGTCTCCGGCGCCATGGCGGAACGTACCAAGTTTATCTCCTACTGTATCTACAGCGGACTCATCAGCCTGGTGGTCTATCCCATCGAGGCAGGCTGGGTGTGGAACAGCCAGGGTTGGCTCGCTCAGCTCGGTTTTGTCGATTTCGCCGGCTCGGCTTGTATCCATACCGTCGGCGGTATCTCCGCTCTCATCGGTGCCGCTATGGTCGGCCCCAGAATCGGCAAGTATTCCAAGGAAGGAAAGCCCCGTGCGATCCCCGGACACAGCCTCACGCTGGGCGCTCTGGGTGTCTTTATCCTCTGGTTCGGCTGGTACGGCTTTAACGGCGCTGCCGCTACCGACGTGACACAGCTCGCTCAGATCTTCGCTACCACCACCGTCGCTCCTGCCGCCGCTACCTGCGCTACCATGATCTATACCTGGATCAAAAACGGCAAGCCCGACGTCTCCATGTCCCTCAACGGTTCCCTGGCAGGCCTGGTGGCCATCACCGCCGGATGTCACACCGTTGATATCCTCGGTTCCCTCATCATCGGCATTATTTCCGGTATCATCGTTGTTATCGCCGTGGAATTCATCGACGCCAAGCTCAAAATCGACGATCCTGTCGGTGCTGTGGCCGTCCACATGTGCAACGGCATCTGGGGCACCCTGGCTGTCGGTATCTTCTCCAAGGACAAGGATACCCTCGGTCTGCTCTACGGCGGCGGCTTCACACAGCTTGGCAAGCAGGCTCTCGGTATTCTTTCCATCGGCCTGTACACGGCTGTCCTCATGTTCATTATCTTCTTCGTGCTCAAAAAGACCATCGGTCTGCGTGCCTCCAAGGATGAGGAGGTCAGGGGTCTTGACCTCACCGAGCATGGTCTGGCAAGCTCCTACGCCGACTTCATGCCGGTTCCTCAGGTGCTCACCGGCAAGACCGGCGAAGCAGAGATCGTCCCGCCCGAGAAGGCTGTGGAAGTCAATCTGATGACCCCCGTGGAAAAGGCTGCCGATCCCTCCAGACCCAAGATGACCAACATCAGCATCGTGACCAAGCAGAGCAAGTTCACCGAGCTGAATACCGCTCTCACCGCGATCGGCATTACCGGTATGACGGTCACCCAGGTTCTGGGCTGCGGCACACAGCTGGGCAAGACAGAGTATTATCGTGGTGTTGAGGTCGAGATGAACCTCCTGCCCAAGATCAGAATTGATATCGTTGTCAGCAAGATTCCCGTCAAGACGGTTGTGGATACTACCGTCAAGGCTCTCTATACCGGCCATATCGGCGACGGCAAGATCTTCATCTATGATGTGGAGGATGTCGTCAGGATCAGAACCGGTCAGACCGGCTTCGATGCCCTGCAGGATTCTGAATAATTAGCTTATCCCGTACATTTTATAGAAAAGCCGGCGTCCTCATTGTCACTCCGAGGACGCCGGTTTTTTTCACGTCAGGCAATCTTGATGTCAGGGCACGGGAAATCATTTTTCCCCGGACCCCTTTCCAAAACTCGCTGTCGGTAAACGCTCACTTTTCATGGTTGTTGACGAAGAATCTGCATGGTCTTTCACGAGAAAGTCCACCCGACACCCACGAAAGCGAAGCATGGGGAAGTAATTCAATAACTTCAAGATATAGGCTATTACTTTAAAATAATGTCTGCTATAATAAGATGAGAATATTGAAAGGCGGAATGAGCATGAAGTGGTTAGAGCATCTGAATACGATCAACCATCATAAGCTCCTGGTGATGGAGCTTTGTTTCAAGGTGGGATTGTACCGCCAGGGACTTCTTCACGACCTGTCCAAGTACAGTCCCACGGAATTTTTCGTCGGGGCACGGTATTTTCAGGGGACCCGCAGCCCCAATGATGCCGAACGGGAAGCAAAGGGTTACAGCGCTGCCTGGCTCCACCACAAGGGACGGAATAAACACCATCTTGAATACTGGATTGATTACGGCTTAGGCGAGGGGCACAAAATGGAAGGAATGAAAATGCCGGTGCCATACGTCGTGGAGATGTTCTGCGACAGGGTGGCAGCCTCCAAGAACTACCGCAAGGAACAGTATACCGACGGTGATGCCTATGCCTATTATCAGCGCTCCAAAAGCCATTACATCATCCATCCCGACACCGCAAAGCTGCTGGAATTTTTGCTCAGGATGCTGCGTGACAACGGCGAAGAACTGACCTGCCTTTACATCCGTAAATACATTCTCAAAAACTAAAAAAGGAGTTGTCGCTTGATCGGGCGGCAACTCCTTTGTCTGTCGGATGATTCTGTTTTAGAATTATTTCTTCTTTGTCTCAATCTCTTCCAGGGCGAGACTGATAAATTCGTCAAGCGGCATACTTCCCATGTCAGCCTGCTTTCTGGAACGTACCGATACCGTACCGCTCTCGGCTTCCTTGTTGCCGACAACCAGCATATACGGTACCTTCTCCAGCTGTGCTTCCCTGATCTTGTAGCCGATCTTCTCGCTTCTCAGATCCGTTGATACCCGCAGTCCTGCTGCCTGCAGGGCGGCCTCGATCTCCTTTGCCTTGTCGGCAAGATTCTCGCTGATGGGCAGCACCCTCACCTGCTCCGGGCTCAGCCACATCGGCAGGGCTCCTGCAAAGTGCTCCAGCATATAGGCAAGCGTTCTCTCAAAGCAGCCCAGTGAGGTTCTGTGAATAATATACGGCAGCTTCTTCTGTCCGTCGGTATCAATATAGTACATCCCGAATTTCTCTGCCAGCAGCATATCAATCTGGATGGTGACGATCGTATCCTCCTTGCCGAATACATTCTTATACTGGATGTCCAGCTTCGGACCGTAGAAAGCAGCCTCGTCCACACCGATTTCATACTCGATGCCGATATTGTCCAGGATCTTCTGCATGACTGTCTGTGCATGGTTCCATTGCTCAGCAGTACCCTCATACTTGTTATTCGGGTTGGCGGGATCCCACTGTGAGAATCGGAACTTACAATCCTCCAGCAGACCAACCGTATCCAGGAAGTATTTGGCAAGCTCCAGACAGCCCTTGAACTCCTCCTCCAGCTGATCGGGACGGAGAATATAATGGCCCTCGGAGATTGTGAACTGACGCACACGGATCAGGCCGTGCATCTCACCGCTTGCCTCGTTGCGGAACAGGGTGGATGTCTCCGTCAGACGCATGGGCAGGTCACGGTAGGAGCGCTGTTTATTGAGATATACCTGGTACTGGAACGGGCAGGTCATCGGACGCAGGGCGAAACATTCCTTTGTCTCGTCATTCGGGTCACCCAGCACGAACATTCCGTCAAGATAGTGATCCCAGTGTCCGGAAATCTTGTAAAGCTCTCTCTTGGCAAGCAGCGGCGTCTTGGTGAGCAGACAGCCCTTCTTCTGCTCCACGTCTTCCACCCATCT
>ONEU01000088.1 GCA_900316925.1 uncultured Eubacteriales bacterium | reverse complement strand
CCGAGGAAGAGACCGAGGAAGAGACCGAGGAGGAGACCGAGGACGAACCCGAAGAGGGAACCGGGAAGGAGCCTGACGAGGAGGAGCTGATGACACTGGACGGTGCCAATGTGATCATCGAGCAGGAGGAGACGGAAAGCGAGCCGAAGGACGAGGAAACCGGAAAGGAACCGGAGACCGCCGTGACCGGAAAGACCGGAGCGGACGAGGAGCCGGAAAAAGAGTCTGAGGCGGAAGTGGTCCGTGAGTATTACCCGACCCGCAGGAAGGGAAAAAAGGGCAGGAAGGGCAAGGGCTATGCCCGGAGACAGCAGCAGAATGAGGCTGCCCGGAGGTCTGCCCAGAATACCGACAGCAATGCCAAGGAAATCGAAGCGGCGGCCAATGCCGTGACGACAGCGTTCCGCAGCGAACCGAAGCCTACCAGTATTGATGAGCTGGAGGACGGCGTGATCTTCAATACCAGCCGTGACGACAAGGGCACTCCTATCAAGAGAGAGCCGATCGTTCTCACCGGGGAGCAGAAGGGAAGAACATTCGATTTCACTGATATTGAATAAAACGGGGTGCGAACATCCCGTCACCTTATCCGACACAGCCGTGTCGGATTTTGGCTTGTATACGAAACTGACAACCAATGCAAACTGAAAGAAAGAGGAGAGAAAACCCATGCCGCAGGATTACAACACAACGCTGAATCTGCCAAAGACAGACTTTCCCATGAGGGCAGGTCTGCCGAAGTCCGAGCCGGAGACCCTCAAGCGCTGGCAGGAGATCAAGGTCTATGAAAAGCTGATGGAGCACAACGAGGGCAAGCCGCTCTATGTGCTGCACGACGGCCCTCCCTATGCAAACGGCGACATCCATCTGGGCCATGCGCTGAACAAGGTGCTCAAGGATATGATCGTGCGCTACAAGAATATGACGGGCTTCAAGGCCCCCTATGTCCCCGGTTGGGATACCCACGGTCTTCCCACCGAGCTGAAAGCCAGAAAAAAGGCCGGCGTGGGTAATTCCACCTCCATTTCCGAGGTGGAGCTGCGTAAAATCTGCCGTGACTTTGCCCTGAGCTATATCGACGATCAGAGAGACCAGTTCAAGCGTCTGGGTGGTATCGGTGAATGGGACAACCCCTACATCACCCTCCAGCATGAATATGAAGCCAAGCAGATCAGAATCTTCTCCGAGATGGCCTGCAAGGGCTATATCTACAGAGGTCTCAAGCCTGTGTACTGGTGTCCCGACTGTGAGACGGCGCTGGCAGAGGCAGAGATTGAATATGCCGAGGATCCCTGCCATTCCATCTATGTGAAGTTCCGTGTGACGGACGATCAGGGCAAGCTGGCTGCGATGGGCGCCGACCTGAAAAACACCTACTTCGTCATCTGGACCACCACCACCTGGACCCTTCCGGCCAACGTGGCCATCTGCGTAGGCCCCCGCTTCAATTACAGCCTCATCAAGTGCGACGGGGAGTATTATGTGATGGCGGAGGAGCTGTATGTTTCCGCCATGGAGGCTGCCGGCAAGGATAATTATGAAGTGATCGGTACCATCAAGGGTTCCGAGCTGGAATATATGAAGACCGCCCACCCCTTCCTGGACAGGACCTCTCTGGTGATCGTGGGTAACCACGTTACGCTGGACAGCGGTACCGGCTGCGTGCATACCGCTCCCGGACACGGTGTGGATGACTATGAGGTCTGCCGCAACTATCCCGAGCTGCCGATGGTGGTGCCGGTGGATGCCCACGGCCGTCTGACCGAGGAAGCCGGACGCTTTGCCGGCCTGCTCACCGAGGATGCCAACAAGCCCATTGCACAGTATCTTGACGAAACCGGCGCTCTCTTTGCCCTGCAGAAGATCATCCACCAGTATCCCCACTGCTGGAGATGTAAAAAGCCCGTGCTGTTCCGTGCCACCAAGCAGTGGTTCTGCTCCGTGAACGACTTCAAGGATGAAGCCGTTGAAGCCATCAAGAAGATCGAGTGGCTGCCCGGCTGGGGCGAGGACAGGATCACCTCCATGGTGCGGGAGCGCAAGGACTGGTGTATTTCCCGCCAGAGAAAATGGGGCGTGCCCATCCCGATCTTCTTCTGCAAGAAGTGCGGCGAGCCCATCATTGATAAAAAGGCCATGGATGCCGTGGCTGACCTGTTTGAGAAGGAAGGCTCCGACGCCTGGTACGCCAAGGATGCCAATGACATGATCCCCGGCGATATCGCCTGCCCCAAGTGCGGCGGCAAGGATTTCGACAAGGAAAAGGATATCATGGACGTATGGTTCGATTCCGGCGTGTCACACGCTGCCGTCTGTGAAGCCCGTCCTTATCTGAAATGGCCGGCTGACCTCTATCTGGAGGGCGCCGATCAGTACAGAGGCTGGTTCCAGTCCTCTCTGCTCACCGCCATTGCCACCAAGGGCGAGGCTCCCTACAAGACCGTTGTGACACACGGCTGGGTGGTTGACGGCAAGGGCGAGAAAATGTCCAAGTCTATGGGCAACGGTCTGATGCCGAAGGTGATCTTCAACCAGTACGGTGCGGATATCCTGCGCCTGTGGGTGGCTTCCTCCGACTATCATTCCAATGTGCGTATTTCCGAGGAGATCCTCAAGCAGCTCTCCGAAGCATACAGAAAGATCCGCAACACCACCCGTTATATCCTGGGCAACCTCTATGACTTTGACCCCGATACCGACCGTGTGGAGCAGGATAAGCTGCTGCCGCTGGATAAATGGGCACTGTTCAAGCTGGATGAGCTGAACAGGAAGGTGCGTGACGGATACGATCATTACGATTTCCATCAGGTCTATGCCGCTATCCATAACTTCTGCGTGGTGGATATGTCGAACTTCTACTTTGATGTGCTGAAGGACAGACTCTACACCGAGAAGAAGGACGGTGAACTGCGCCGTGCCGCACAGACCGCCATCTATACCATCCTGGATGCCATGACCCGGATGATTGCACCGATCCTGGTGTACACCGCCGATGAGATCTGGCAGTATATGCCCCATGACAGCTCAGCCAATGCCGAGAACGTCATGTTCAACGATATGCCCTCTATGACCGGCGTGAAGCCCGATGACAGCTTCATCGCCATGTGGGACAGAATCCATGAGACAAGAGATGTGGTCAAGAAGGCCATTGAGGTGGAAGTGAAGGCAAAGACCATCCGTTCCTCTCTGGAAGCAAAGATCACGCTGAAATGTGCCGGCGAGCAGTATGACTTCCTCAAGGAGGCCGAGAAGGAGCTGGCAAGCAGCTTTATCGTCTCACAGGTGGACATTGTCAACGAGCAGACCGAGGGTCTGGAGGTGGCGGTATCTGCTGCCGAGGGCGAAAAGTGCGAGCGCTGCTGGATCTACAGCAGCACCGTGGGTCAGAACCCCGAGCATCCCACACTCTGCGCAAGATGTGCGGCTGTTCTGGACTGATGTGAGCCTGCGAAATCAATAACGGACGAAAAAAAGGGAAACCTCCTGATATCGGTTTCCCTTTTATTTGATGGTACAGTTTCCCGCACGGGCGTGCGGAGCAATCAACGAAAGAAGGGGTGTCTTGTATGGTAATTGCCATTGTACTGGCAGCAGCGGCGGGGATCGCGGCCATTGACCAGCTTATCAAATTCTTTGTCCTGGAGTACCTGGTGCCGGTCAACAGCGTGGAGGTCATCAAGGGCTTGCTGTCGCTGGTGTATGTGGAAAACAGGGGCGTGGCTTTCGGCATGATGCAGAACCATGTGTGGCTGTTTGCCGTTATCACCCTGCTGCTGATCGGTGCCATGATCTACCTGATCGCCAGCAAAAAGCTGACGGGAAAGCTGTTCTATACAGCGGCGATCCTGCTCATCGGCGGCGGTATCGGCAATCTGATCGACAGGGTGTTCCGGGGCTTTGTGGTGGATTATCTGTCACTGTCGTTTTTCCCCCCGGTATGCAACTTCGCCGATTACTGTATCACCATCGGCGCTGTCCTGTTCGTGATCGTAATGCTGCTGTCCGGCAAGGATGACGCCAGGAAGGTCAAGGCACCCGTCAGCGCTGCCATCGACAAGGATGCCGGAACGTCTCCCGGGACAGAAAAGAAGGATGCCGGACAGTCCGACGAAAGCACCGGAGACGCTCCGGACGGAGAGCAAAGCTGATGGAACGGAGAGAGTATCCGGTCAGCGGGGCGTATGCCGGAGAGCGGCTGGACCGTTTTCTGGCGGAGACGGAGGAGGAACTGACCCGTTCCGCCATCCAGAAGCTGATCGAAGAGGGAAGCGTGACGGTGAACGGCGTGGTGCCTGCCAAGAACCGGAAGCTCCGGGAGGGCGAACGTGTCACGGTGGAGATTCCTGATCCGGTACTGCCGGAAGCGGCGGCGGAGAATATCCCGCTCAGTATCGTCTATGAGGACGCCGATCTGCTGGTGGTGAACAAGCCCCGGGGGATGGTGGTGCATCCGGCTGCCGGCAACTACACCGGCACCCTGGTCAACGCCCTGCTGTACCACTGCGGAGATTCGCTTTCGGGCATCAACGGCGTGCTGCGACCGGGCATCGTGCACCGTATCGACAAGGATACCAGCGGTTTGCTGATCGTTGCCAAAAATGACTTTTCCCACCGGCTGCTGGCAGAGCAGATCAAGGAGCACAGCTTTACCCGGAAATATCAGGCGGTGGTCTGCGGAAACATCAGGGACGATGAAGGGACGATCAATGCGCCCATCGGACGTCACCCCACCGAGCGCAAGAAAATGGCAGTTACGGCGAAAAATTCCCGTGAAGCGGTGACGCACTATCGGGTGCTGACACGCTACCGGGGGTATACCCATCTGGAGCTGACCCTGGAGACCGGCAGGACACATCAGATTCGTGTGCATACGGCGTATATCGGCCATCCCGTTGCCGGCGACCCGGTATACGGCGGCAAGAATTATCTCAAAAGCCTGAACGGACAGTGCCTGCACGCCTATTTCATCTCATTTGTACACCCCCGTACCAACGAAATACTGACCCTATCGGCACCGCTGCCGGATTATTTTGAAAAATTTTTAGCAGGCTTACAGGAGCTGTGAAGCCTGAAAAAAGGACGTCCTCATCTGTGGGACGTCCTTTTTTTATCAGTATGAATAATGAAATTGTATGATCCGGTTCCGTCAAAGCAACCATGACGGCTTGCCCGAAAACCCTCCGCCCTCTCGTCCACCGCCGCTTTCGGGGTTTGTGACGGCTTGCCCGAAAACCCTCCGCCCTCTCGTCCACCGCCGCTTTCGGGGTTTGTGACGGCTTACCCGAAAACCCTCAGCCCTCTCGTCCGCCGCCGCTTTCGGGGTTTGTGACGGGTTGCCAGAAAACCCTCCGCCCTCTCGTCCGCCCCCTTTCAGAGGAAACAAGGTTCCCTCACAACGCCGCCGCTTTCGGGGGGTGTCGGGGGGGACTTTCTCGTGAAAGTCCCCCCTGACTCGCTCTCCGCAGAGAGCGAAATACTTCAAGGGAGTCAGTTAACGATGACGGGGCCGAACTGGTTGTCGGGGTATTCGGTGACGACGATGCGGCCGGTGGGTTCGTCGATGTCGATGAGGGAGTAGCAGTTGTCGTAGCCGATGGAGCCGGGATTGACCAGCAGGATGCCTTCTTCCACGGTGGTGAGCTGGTGGTGGGTATGACCGAAAAGGATGATATCCGCCTGTTCCTGATGTCCGAGGGAGAGAAGGTGATGGAGGTCCTGCTTGACATACTGGTAGTGGCCGTGGGTGAGGAGGAGCTTTTTGCCGCAGAGCGTGATGGTCTGGAGGGCGGCAAAGTCACAGTACCAGTCGCAGTTGCCCTTGACGGCAAGATAGAGCTTGTCGGGGTACTTCTGCTGCATCTGGGAAAGATCCTTGTGACCGTCGCCGCAGAAAGCAACAACGTCCACTCCCTTCGTTTTGCGGAGTACACGGCTCATTTCGGAGGTGTAACTGTGGGAATCGGAAAAAACGAGAATTTTCATAAAAGCCTCCTGTGGAGCATAGGAATAAACGGGTGGTGAAAATATGGATCAGAAGAATGTAGACCGGCTGATGCAAAGCCTGTCGCCCGAACAGCGCAGGCAGGTGGAAAGTATCCTTGCCGACAGAAAACAGACTGAGAAGCTCCTGAATACGCCGCAGGCACAGGCCCTGCTCAAAAAACTGATGGGAGAGAAGTAGCATGGAGGATCTGACCCGTAAGCTCGGTGAGCTGTTGAATGACCCCGCAGCCCTGGAGCAGATCAAGGGGCTTACGGGTCTGCTCGGTCAGCAGACGGAGGAGCCGCAAAAATCGGCGGAGCCAGCGGCTATGCCCGATCCGCAGCTGTTGGGAACCGTGATGAAAATAGCGCCCCTGCTGCAGTCGGTAAACCGTGAGGATGACAGTACCCGTCTGCTCCGGGCACTCCAGCCGTTTCTGCATCAGGAGCGTTCCCGCCGGGTGGACAGCGCCATCCGGCTGCTGGGAATCATCAAGCTGCTGCCGGTGCTCAAAGGAGCCGGGCTTGATCTGTTCCGGCTCTGACAGGACAGGGAGCGTACATTGATCTTCACAGAGGGAGGTGGAAGGATGACAGAGGGTGAGATGCAGAAAATGCAGCAGGAGGCTATCCGCCGTGCACAGGAAATGCACCGCCGGGCAGGAGCTCACAGCCGGAAGGAACCGGAGGAGCCTCCGAAGGAACCGCCCCGTCCGCCGGAACCGGAGGAAAAGTCACCGCCCGCAAGCCTGCCGTTGGCGGCTGATTCGGGCGGCATCTTCGACACATTATTCCGCGATAAGGAAAAGACCCTGATACTCGGCATCCTGCTGCTGCTGATGGATGAAAAAACCGACAACGGACTGCTGCTGGCGCTGATGTACCTGCTTATCTGACCTGACCGTCACCCTCGATGATGAACTTCATGGAGGTCAGCTCATTGAGCCCCATGGGTCCTCTTGCGTGGAGCTTCTGGGTGGAAATGCCGATCTCGGCGCCCAGTCCGAACATACCGCCGTCCGTAAAGCGGGTGGAGACGTTCACATACACGGCAGCCGAATCTACGGAGGCCGTGAAAATCCTGGCGTTCTTGAAGTCTTTGGTGACGATACATTCGCTGTGGCCGGTGGAGTATTTCGCAATGTGGGCAATGGCTTCGTCCATGGAATCCACGACCTTCACCGCCAGAATGTAATCGCCGTATTCGGTCTCCCAGTCGCTTTCCTCAGCCGGCTTCACGCTGTCGCCGAGAATGGCTCTGGTCCTTTCGCAGCCGCGCAGCTCCACCTTCTTTTCGTCCAGCCTTGCCTTGATGACCGGCAGGGCTTTTTCTGCTGTATTCTGATGCACCAGGATCGTCTCAATGGCGTTACATACCGAGGGACGGGAGGTCTTGGCGTTATAGATGATGTCGGCGGCCATGTCAATATCGGCGCTCTCATCCACATAGACGTGACAGTTGCCGGCGCCTGTTTCGATCACGGGTACCTTCGCATTCTCTACAACTGCCCGGATGAGTCCCTTGCCGCCTCTCGGAATCAGTACGTCCAGGTATTCCGTCAGTTCCATCAGCTCCACGGAGGACTGTCTGCTGGTATCCTCAATGAGCTGTACGGAATATCTGTCCAGACCGGCACCTGCAATGGCGTCCTGCATGATGGCGGTGAGACATTTGTTGGAGTGGATGGCTTCCTTGCCGCCTCTGAGAATGACGGCATTGCCGCTTTTCAGGCAAAGTACGGCAGCGTCTACCGTTACATTGGGACGGGATTCAAAGATAATCCCGATCACGCCCATGGGCACACGGACCTTGCGGATCTCCATACCGTTGGGACGGGTGCTGCCGGAAATGACCGTCCCGATGGGATCGGGCAGCGCCGCTACCTCCAGTACGCCGTCAGCCACCCCTCTGATCCTGCCCTCGTCCAGGCGCAGTCTGTCAATCAGGGCAGCCGAAAGTCCGTTCTTCTCGCCGTTCTCCAGATCAATGCGGTTGGCTTCGATGATCTTGTCGGTATTGTCGATCAGAGCGGCGGCAATGGCCTTCAGGGCGGTATTCTTCAATTCTCCGGCAATGGCAAGGCTCCTGGATGCAGCCTTTGCTTTCATGCCCATTTCATCAATGACTCTCATGCTGTATTTTCCTTTCTTTCTGTCAGATGGAACCCTCTGCGGCAACAAACATGGTGCCGATGGATTCTCCGTTGATGAGCTTATAGATATTTGAGGGGTCACTGCCGCTCATCACGCAGCAGTTGATGCCTGCACTGGTGGCGGCAGCCGCGGCGGTGAGCTTGGTGGCCATGCCGCCGGTGCCCCTGTTGGAGCCCGAACCGCCGGCAATCTCCCGCAGCTTGTCGTCAATGTGGGTGACTACCGGAATCCTCACCGCATCGGGATTCTTGCGGGGGTCGGAGTCATACAGCCCGTCGATATCGGTGAAGATCACCAGAAGATCGGCGCCCACCAGATCGGCAACAATTGCCGAGAGATTATCGTTATCACCGAAGTTGGCGCCCACCAGTTCATCAATGGCGACGGTATCGTTTTCGTTGACGATGGGGATGATCCCCATTTCAAGGAGTGCCTGGAAGGTGTTGATGACGTTCTGGCGGGAATGGTCGTTGACCACCACATCCTTGGTCAGCAGGAGCTGTGCCACGGAATTGTTGTATTCGCCGAAAAACTTGTCGTAGAGGAACATCAGCTCACACTGTCCCACGGCGGCAAGAGCCTGTTTATAACGGGTCTCGCTGGGGCGTTCCCTGAGCTTGAGCTTGCCCATGCCCACCCCGATGGCGCCGGAGCTGACGAGAATAATCTGTTTGCCGCTGTTGTGCAGGTCGCTGAGGACCTTGCACAGCTCTTCCAGACGGCGCAGGTTTACGCTGCCGTTTTCGTAGGTGAGGGAAGAGGTGCCCACCTTTACTACAATTCTTCTTGTCCGAAAAAGTTCCATTTTTCTATCCCCATTTATCAGAATATCTGACCTGCATTATACCATATTTTGCTTGTCCGGTCAACCACGTTGCGGGGAAACGCCACGGAAATCAATTCTGACCTGCCACTTCCCGGATCCCTTTCCAACATTCGCTGCGGAATAAGCCTTGCACTGACGTATCATTGTTGTTGACGAAGAATATGCATGGCCTTTCGGGTAAGGGATTTTTCAAAATGATTTCCGTGGGGGAAACCGGGATGGCTGTCAGTCGTTACATAGGGATGACGGACCGGACAGGAATTTTGTTCTGATGAGCATACGTTTCCGCATAGCTTCCCGGTGCGCAATGAATTGTCAGATGGACACAGCCCCAGAAAGCGTCTTTTTTAATGGAGGTAACGCTGCTGGGGATGATGATATCGGTCAGGCCGGTACATTTGGCGAAGGTATTTTGTTCAATCAGGGTCACACGGTCGGGAATGGCAATGGTTGTCAGGCCGGGACACTGGGAAAAAGCCCTCCTTCCAATGACGGTCACGCTGGAAGGGAGCTGGAAATGACGCAGCTTCGTGCAGCGGGAAAAGGCAAGCTCTCCGATATGGACAAGCCCTTCCGGCAGGACAGCCGTTGTCAGGTTGGAGCAGTTGGAAAACGCCAGATTGCCGATGAAGCTCACACCGTCAGGGATGGTGACGCTTGTCAGGGAGGTGCAGCCGGCAAAGGCAAATTCCCTGATGGTCACCACCAGTTTTCCGTTGATCCGTTCCGGGATTACGACATTTTCATCGGAACCGCAATATTTCAGGATCGTGATACAGCCGTCAGCGTCCACTTCGGTCTCAAACTCTTTTGACGAGGATACCGTGGGATGATGCATGAGGAAGTGTGTTTTTAATTGCCTGATCTCCTCCTGCTGTGCAGCGATCAGTTCTTTCATGTTCGCGATGAGTTTGTTGACCCGCTGCTGTTCCTGACAGAACAGGTTCTCCAGGTCGGAGAGCTGCATTTGCAGCTGAGAGTACAGACTATCCCGGTACGCTGCCTGCTCCTGCAAAGCCCCGAGCGCTTCCCGGAACTCCTTGTCTCTGTCCCGGATGCGGTATTTTTCACGGAGCTGTGAAAGATCCTCGTCAGACAGTCTGGAAATGGATGTGATTTGTTTCAAGGGAAACCCCCTCCTTTGACGTCCTGCCATCCGTTCCGACAGTCTGCAAAGTGTCGGAACAGGTCACACGGAAAATAGTGAGACGGAAACGGTGTTCGGATGGTTTGTTTTATCAGTATGATATATCTTTGCTGCCTGGTTGTCAACAATATTTATCTATCATCACAAATAATCATTCTGATTGAACAGAAAACGGTGTGTGATTTTGTGATTCAAATTTTATGTTGAGAAGTAGAATTTGTTGACAAAAAAAGACAAAAAGGATATAATAATATGTATATTTTTATACATCTTAATGATTTGACCGAAGGGATGCCGGGCTGTTTGTGAACGGCAGGATAACAGTGTCCGAAGGATGCATCACCGTATGATTCGGACGGGAGGAATAGATATGTTCAATCACCAGAAGCTGTTTCATTTTGTTTTTGCCAACCAGGATGACGAGTACTATACCTCCTCTCTCCTCAGACTCACTTTAGAAGGATATCTGTGGCGGAAGCTGATCGATAAGCAGTACCGGTCCGTGATTATCAGGGAAAAGGGGATCGTCTCCAGTGACTACTGCGTTCAGCTCACGGGGCTGACGTCGCAGGATTTCCGGCCGCAGCAGAAGGCGAAGGCAAAGAAGAGCCTGCTGAAACGATGGCTGAATGATGAGGATGAATATGACGGGAAGAAACAGTCGTCCCTGAGAGAACAGGTGAAGGTAGGAAAAAACAAGATCCTGGAATATATGGATAAGACCATTGACATGATGGGTGACAAGGAAGAAACCGCCCTGAAGGGCAGCCTTGCCCTGGTGGTGCCGATCCGCCTGCTGCAGCAGTACTGCGCCGGGGATGACGGGAGAAAAAATAAACTGAAAAAGCTCATCAACAAGAATAACGGCAATATCATCGTGGTGGTATCGACGGTATTTGCGGAGGACAACGATCCGTATTTCATTTCACCCCTGTGGAGAAGAGAGAAGAAGGGGGAGAAGACAGATTCTGTTTTCACGGAAAAAGAGTTTTACCGGGAGCTGTATGATGTCCTCGCACCGGGCAACGATAAACCGCGCATGATGATGGTATATGACCGTATGAAGAATGTGATGGAGGATCAGGTTCTGTTCCTGAACCGGATCACCCTGTCTGCGGTATCAGACGTGCTGCGCTACCAGTACATCCGCAAGGGACTGCCGCGCAACGGTGTATCGACCGAAATGGCAGCGGTCATCATTTATCTTTGGTTCAGGAATGCGGTGTTTTACGAGAAATACCAGTACACCCGTTTGATGTCCCCGAATATCGGGCGCAGCTTCCGGGTGATGGCGGATGATATCCGGCGGGTTGGCTTTGAAGCGGCGCTGGCGGAGATCGTTGAGCAGGAACAGATTGACGATCCGAAGCAGCTGGAGCATAAATGGGGCGTCACGGAAGAGGGCGTGTATGTACCGTTCAGTAAGAACAGTACGTCGGAAATGCCGATGGCAGCGGAAATGAAGCGTTACAGAACGATACTCCTGAGAAAGGAAGGGTTTGTCAAGGAGAAGCGGCTGGCAAATCTGTCGGGAGCAATCTCGTATTTTGAGAAGCCCGGTTATGTCTCGAAGGAGATCACAGGAACGCCGTCCTTTCTGAACATCGGGAAGAAACAGGGAACAGCATCCCGGAAGACCGTGGAGGGTGCCCTGAAATATCTTGAGAACAGAGAGGAATGGAATAAATGGGACCAGCAGGCAGCCAAGATGATTTATGTGCTGTTCCGGTACTGCCGTGCGGAAGCGGAGGAGGATTGCTGCAAGGACTATCAGTGCCGGATCGGACAGAAGCGGTTTGAAAAGATCATGGAAGCGGTCAACTGCTGTTTTTCGTTTTCCGAGAAGGCCCCCAACCGTCTGGACCAGCTGGACAAGATCAGCAGGAGCCTGGATGAGGCGCTGAAAAAGGGCGATATCGGGATGCTGGATGCCCTGGTCTTTCCGGTGATATAGCAAGAGGCGTATGTGTACGAATAAAGGAGTGTCAATTGATGATCAATCTGGGAATTGATTTCGGAAGTACCTACACGATGGTATCCGTTTATAAAGATGATAAACCCGTGACCATACCGGAGAACAACAATTCATTCAATTACCCGTCGGTAGTGGCGTATGATGCCAGGAACAACCGGTACTATTACGGTTCGGGGGCCAGGAACCGGATCGGGAAGCCGAATATCAGGATCTACCGGGGCTTCAAGATGCTGCTGAACCAACAGATGGCAGAGGAAGAGCTGGCGTCCAGGGGATATGATGACGTGAATACCCCGGAACATATCACATCGCTGTTCCTGCGGTATGTCATCGACAGTACGCTGAATAAGATCCACGAGGAAAAAGTGAATATGCTGGTGCTGGGTGCGCCGGAATGCTGGTTCCAGTCGATCAGGACCGTCGATGCCAGAGGGGTGCTCAGGAACATCTGCTCCGAGATGAAGGACCTGGTAGAGAAAGTAAAGATCATCAGCGAACCCACCTGTGCGGCGACTCTGTGTGTGTGGAATTACGAGAGGCGCAGGAACGAGAGCTTTGAAGGGCATATCCTGGTGGTGGATTACGGCGGCGGTACGCTGGACACTGCCGTGGTGAGTGTGTCCCATTATCGCAACAAGCTGCGCATCAAGCCGGAAGCCCGGTTCGGTGCAGGTGAGAACGAGAACGGCGAGATCGGCAAGGCAGGCATTGCCTATCAGGAGAACGTGCTGAAAAGAGCCATCAGGACAGCCCTGCAGATTCCCGCCGGTCAGATACGGTACACCGAGAGCTTCGTGCAGGCGCTGAGGGACTTTGAAAATACACTGATATCCGATGCAAACATCATCGACGAGGTCTTTGAGGAATCCCTGCTGGATCCCGCCGGACTGGAAGAGGAAATGATGAACGTTACCTATGAGGACAGCGAGATCGTCATTACCTACAAGATGCTGAAGGAATCCTACGAAGAGGTGATCCGTCCGGTGCTGAAGAAGGTGCTGGACAAAACGCTGAAGGATGTCAAGGATGTCAACGATGTCCATGTGGCCCTGGTAGGGGGGTTCTGCAACTTCTATCTGGTCCGGAAGCAGGTTGAGGAATATTTCAGATTAGGACAGATCGGCTCCCGTATCAGGAACCTGCTCCATCCGGAGGATGAACGGGAAAAAGCAATTTCCAACGGTGCGGCGCTGTTTGCGGAGGGGATCACGGATCTGTGCTATGTGGCGGAATTTGGCATCGGGATGTATGCCGTGTATGAGGACGGCAGCGTCTGCAAGAATTATGCCATCAGCTGCGGACAGGAGTATGTTCCGGGCAAGGTGTATTTTGCGTGTGATACCAACGGGGTACCGTCTCCTATGGTGCTGGTGCACAAGGACAGGTTCATCCTGAATTTTACCAGGAACCCCGATCACTATCTGCCCATGCGCCCGGTCAATATTTTTTCCGAGCGCCTGGATAAGACGAATGCCGGCTATTTTGTGTTTGTGGGGTTTGCCATTGATGAAAACGAAAGGATCAGCGTATCCATCTTTCCGTATGAGAACTCGCCGAAATACAGAGGACCGGCAAGGGAGCCTGCGGATGTGATTGATCTGCTGACGATCAAGGACAGCTTTGAAAATACGGTGCCAAAGTGGGGAATCACAGAGGGTGAAGAAAAATGAGATTTGAAAAAACGAATGCGGATATCCGTCTTCTGGGAAGGGTACCGCGTGAAGAACTGAAAATAGACAATGTCCTGCAGCTGGTGCTGGATGTGATGCTGGACGCCGTGAACGAAGCGGGGATGTCCTTTGAAAAAGAGAGCATTACCGAAAACGGTGCAGCGGCATGGATCGCCGTGGTAAAAGCCCTGAACTCCTTACAGACAGATCAGGTGATGGGAGGAGCGGTTTCGGCGAGAAGAAAAGAAAAGCTGCGGGAAGCCAGAAGTGAACTGCTCACGGCAGAGTCGAATATCCTCCATCTGGAAAAGGAGATCGACGAAAAGCAGCAGCTCGAAACAGAAAAAAAGAAACAGCTGGAGGTGCTGCAGGATAAGCATGAAAAGGCACAAAGGCTGATGAATGAGATCCGGCAGCTGGAGAAGCAGCTGGAAGAGATGCCGGAGGTTGACGAGGGAAAGCTGCAGGAGACAAAACGGGAACTGGAAGAGAAGATCAGCCAGCTGTCGGACAAGCAGCAGGAGTATGTGATCGTATCGGCAGAACTGAAACACAGTGAAGAAGAGTTGAAGAACCTGAGACGTGAGGCAGAGGATACCCGCGGGAAACTGGTACGGGTGAACCAGGAGATTGACGATGGTACCAAGAGGCGGAACGAGGTGTCGCTGAATTATCAGCATCGCCTGAGGGAGCAGGAGGGGATCGACCAGGATATCGAAAACCTTAAAAAGGCCATTGCCGCCATCGAGAAACAGATTCCCGCTTCCTGTGAGGAGCTGGAGGGGCTCAAGGAACAGGAACGCAAGAAACGGGAGGAACTGGAGAAGGCCAGCGAAGCGTATCGGCAGGCCCAGACGGATTATCTGGCGGCGGCGGCAGAGTTCACTGCGATGGAGAATGAGGAAAAAGCCCTCCGGGAACAGGAACAGACCCTGCGGGGGCAGGTGGCAGAGATAGAGAAACAGGCCGGGGAGCTGCAGACATCCATCATCGAGTTGAGAAAGACCCGGGATCAGAAGACCCAGGACCGGGGGAAGGTTTCCGTGCAGCTCACGCTGATCCGCCAGGAGATCGGGAACATTGATGCGGAGATCCAGCGGTTGGAGACGGATTGCCGGGAGCAGCAGGTCATCAAGCAGCGCAAGGAGAAGAAGCAGCAGGAGGAGGAGAAGACGGTTGCGGCACTGAAGGATGATGTAGAGAAGCTGGAAAAGGAGAGCCGGCAGCGGAAGAAGGACGTGAATGACCTGGTGATCCGGATGCAGTCCCTGACGAAGAGCAAGAAGCAGCTTGAAAAAGAACTGGAGGAAAAGCAGAAGGAATATGAGGAGCAGTCAACCAGAACGGGGGAAGATACCAGACGGCTCTCGGAGGAGCTGCAGAAGCTGACGGAAAGCATCCGTGCGCTGGGCAGCAAAAAAGAGGAGCTGGAGGATGAGCTTGCCGGAGCCCGGAAGGAATACGAGCAGCAGGAGCAGTATCTGGAAAAGCTGGAAGAAAAACGAGATAAGCTGCAGGAAAAGTATGCTGTGAAGAAGGGCGAAGAAGAAAAAGTGCTGGCGGAAACGGAGACGCTGACCACGGGGTTGGAGACCCTGCGGGCGTTCTTTGCTTCCGATGAATGTAAAGAGAAGCAAAAGCAGATTGAGCGGCTGAAGGAGACGATCAGGCTGTATCAGGAGGTGGTGGCGCAGCTGTTCCGGAAAGAGGTATCGGTGTCATTCCTGTTTGAGAACTACCACGATGAGATGGCTGCCAGAAGAGCGTCTCTGGAGCGGCAGCTCAAGGAGATAGAAACGTCCATGAGAGGACTGAAGGATAACTATACTGAAACTATCACTAATATCGAGAGGAGAGTCAATGAATGGTAAAGTGTATCTGTTGCGGATCCGAGAGGGATGATTCGGACAATATGTGTCCCGTGTGCGGTATGCCGAGACTGTTCGGTGCGGATGTAACGCCGGAGCAGAAAGCGAAGGCGGTCAGTGAAAATAAGCGGAAGTATCTTGGCAATACCGGCATCTATCTGACGGAGCATCTGTATGACGTCACAGAAAACGGGATCGTGGAGGCCGGTACCAGAAGCGTATTGATCGCCCGGCCGTCAGAGCTGGAGCTGGGAGAGATCAGCTGGATGCCGGAGAGCTATGAGGCGGTTCCTTCCGACAGGGAGTTCTGTCTGGAGCTTGAGGTGGAGAAGGGCTCCCAGAGGAGCAGGGTGGAAGTGGCCATCGCCCCGGGAAGGGTACTGAGCCACAAAAAGCTTGGCGTGAAGCTGACAGAGGGCTTCACCTTCCGCATGGTCGTCGGTGATGAGAACGACCAGGTGGAATCGGCAGCGCTGGAGCTGCTGTAAACAACGTACCGATCGTTCCGTACCTCTCCGGAGGGGCGGTGTAAAATGCTGAGAGCAGCAAATAAAACAATTCAGGAGGAAAGACTATGCCAATGTTCGGAAAGAAAAACCACAACAGCACGGCAGTGCAGCCGGTGGTACCGCAGGCACCCGCCAAAAATCCCATGACAAAGGTGGAAATGGTCAGACAATCAAAGAATGTGATCGACAGCGTGCTGGAGAACTTCAATGATGACCATGAAATGTTTGACAACATGATGGATGCGGCCGAAAATTACAGGAATGTGCTGAAGGCGGTCGAAAAGAAGCTGGAAGAGCTGAAGCAGGCCGAGGAAGCCGGGAGTGATGACGAGGAGAAGATCAGGAGGAGCGTTGAGCTGCTGCAGGAACGTCAGGAGCTGTATTTCGGCGGTCTGATCAAATCATCGAAGGATGACAGCCTGGCAGATCCGGAGGAAATGAAGGTCCTGACAAAGAGCGGCACCTTTATCCTTCCGGAGGATGTACAGGATTACATCGAAGCCACGAAATTCCTGGCAGGGGAGTTCTATAAAAAGGATGCCGCCAGTACGGTGACAACGGGCGCCGACAGGCTTATTGATTCCATGAAGCAGATCGTGTCGGAGCTGAAGGATGCATTTGTCAACGGCAAGAAGCTGAAAGCCAATTCCTGCATCGACCTGATGAAATACATCATCGTGATCGGCTACTCCGAACTGGGCGGATCGTCTGAGCAGGAGAATGAGGAGATCGTCCAGAACAGGATCAAATTCGTCAATGAGACCGGCAAGGCATTGCTTGCATCACTGGATGAGTATTATAAGTCTCTGCGCGAGCTGGATGTCTGGGATACGGACCGCCTGAATATCTACCATGAGACGATGGAATGCCGTGCAAGGTACGAGAGTCTCGGCGAGGATATCCGTCGGAAGATCGAGAACGTGGACTTCAAGAACGAGCTGGAGAAATACCCGCCCGGATCTGAGATCAGAAAACAATACCATTTCTTCCTTGAGTGCGACACCAAGTCTACCCGGCTGATGCGGGCGGATGTTCAGATTGAGAACCTGCTGTTCCATCTCACCACGCTGAAATCACAGATCTGTGAGCTGTTGGTGGAATTTCAGCTGGCGTTTACGGACAACGGCAGACGCTTCAATCCTGCCGAGCAGCTCAGGACGATGGAGAAGGTGCGTTCGGATTGCCGGAACGAGGCAATCAAGATGCAGCAGTTCATGGTGGACAGCCATGAGCTTGACGAGAGAACGAAGTCGCAGCTGCTTTCACTGTCCACCAACGCCAAGCTGGGACAGACCATTGCGGATGCTGCCAAGAACACCTCCCGCTTGTATGCTTTCCTGGATGAACAGCAGGAGCTGAAGAGAATCATCGAGGAAAACAGAAGAAAATACGATCTGGAGAGAAAAAAGAGAAAGCAGGAGGAAAAGGAAAAGAGACGGCAGCAGAAGATGGAGGAACAGCAGGAAGAGGCGCAGGAGATCGAGCAGACAGAGGAGCCCGAATATCTTGAGAATGAAGAGTAAGCGGCAGGACCGTATACCGGAAAATCCGAACAGAAAGAGGGAGCATTATGGGATTATTCAGAAAGAAGACCCCCTTGGAGATTGAAGCCAAGGAAATGGAGAAGAGGGCCAAAAAGGCCGGCAAGGACATTGAAAAGATCGAAAAAGCGGTAGGGGCAGCCTCGGAGAGCGTATCGACGATGACGCAGACGAATGACAGGATGAGTGCGGCGTCTGCCACACAGGCCCAGCTGCGGAAGAACATGGAGCAGGAGGAATGGTTCAACAGCTACCTGAAAAACCATGATCTTGCCTCAGCGGTGCAGCGTGCGAAGGATGATCTGTATGTGCAGCGTGACAAGATCAGGAAGCGTATGATCACGCTGGTCAGGGAGTACCACCATTACAAGGATGACCCGGCATATCCGAACAGGATCAAGGAGATGCTGCGGTGTTCCTCGGGTGCGAAGAACGCCGCCTATGCGCTGTCTGTCATCCAGGAGGCCATTGACCGTCTGAATGATAAGATCACCGAATATGAGTGGGCACAGACCATGAGAGATCTGACGGCGGGCTATAAAGTGGTGAACGCCATTTCCACCGGCTCCAGCCTGATGACAAGACTGGTGCTGCTGATGCAGAAGGCAAAGGCGGATGCCCATGAGGATATTTCCATTGCCGCCATGGAGCATTACTACGGCAAGAATATTGATACCCTGCTCAGTGAGCAGAACGCTACCCAGGCCGTGACACAGATGCTGGTGAACGATAAGGTGTTGGAGATGAGATCCGACCAGGAAATTGATGAAGCCATCAGAAGGGGCATTTTCTTTGAGATGCAGCCGGATGAGGTAACAAGGGTAGCCGAGGAGCAGAGTGAGAGAGCCTCTGAAACCGGCGGGGAGAAGATCATCAAGGATACGGATCAGGACAGGGCACCGAAAAATGTCCAGGATATGTTCAGCAGTCTCCCGACAAATCTGTGACGATTATCAACGAAGCAAGAGGTGAACCATGATGGATGAAACAAGATGGCTTGAAGTGCTGAGGAACAAGGAAAATAAATGCAGGAACTATCAGCGGCAGGCATTTGACGCTCTGGAGAAGAACAATAACATTCCGAATGAAGAGCAGTGTGCCTATCTGCAGATGGCTGCCGATCTGGAATTTGAGATGTCCGAAATGACCAGGGGCGCCGAGCGTGACCACCATATCCGTGAGAAGAACCGCCTGGATTATAAGATCAAGGAGGTCAGGGGAGAGATTGACGGTGTATCCGCCGGACCGGGAGCAAAGAGACCTGCTTCCGCCGGGAACGGTGCAGCGGCAGGAGGCACCTCCGGGAAAAATGACGGCAGCGTGAATGCCGGAGCAAAGTCGAAGGAAGAGGAGGAGCTTGACCGGATCGCACAGACCTGGTTCAAGGAGGCCCCGAGACACTCGTTTGAGGATGTTTCGGGTATGTCGGAGCTGAAGTCAAAGCTGAAGATGTGCCTGGATGACGCAAAGGCCACCGGTCTTTCCGATTACTTGGGCATTCCCCGCCTGAATTCCTATTTCTTTGTAGGCCCTCCCGGCTGCGGCAAGACGTTCATTATTGAGGCATTTGCCCATGAGCTGATGGACAAGGACTATAAATTTATCTCGATCCTGGGTTCGGATATTATCAGCCGTTATGTGGGTGCCGCCGAGAAGAGCGTGACAAGACTGTTTGAGGAAGCGGATAAGAATGCACCGTGCATTGTCTTCATTGATGAGATCGACAGTCTGTGCAAGAACCGTTCCCTTCCCAATCTGCCGGAATATGCCGCCAATATCACCACCTCGTTCCTCACCGGGTATAACCGGATTCACAGCAATGATTCGGAGATTATTTTCATAGCCGCTACCAACTATCCCAACCGTGTGGATGTGGCAATGCTGGACCGTGTAGAGCTGGTGCGGGTGCCCCTGCCGGATGCAGAGGCAAGAGAAGCCGCATTCAGAAAGCATTTTGAGGGCAGGGTCTCGCTGCAGGGGAACTTCTCCTTTGAGGAAATGGCACAGAAGACCCCTATGTTCAATTACCGTGATATTGAACGACTGACCACCGCCATCAAACGGACCGTCTTCCGTGAGGCACTCGATCTGTTCAAGGACAGCGACAAGGCCGTGCAGATGCTCTCCAACGGAAAATATAAGCTCACACGCACCAGGTTTATGGAGCTGCTGGAGAAGTTCAAGCCTTCACCGAAGGAGACGATCCTCAAGGATCTGCGGAACTGGGAGAAGGACGTGCGTTCGGTAGAGCAGTATGACGATGTGGATATCAACCGTCTGTATACCAGCAACGATCCCCTGCCGGAGACGGAGGAGGCTCCCGCAGAACAGGAGATGCAGCCGGAACCGCCGGAGGAGGTCCATACGGAGCCGGTATATTCCCTGAGCGAGCAGTATACCATCCGGCCGGACGGTACGGCGGAGATTCTGTTCAATGGCGCCGAGCTCATAGGAGAACTGCAGGTGTGCATCAGCGGCTGCTACATCAAGGCAACGCCCTGCGGCGATCATTACAGCGCAGTCTATTCACCCGAACCCGACGAAACAGAGGCAGAGGCATTTGTGATCGGCGAGCAGGGATATATCGGCAATTTCAATGTGACGTTTACGGCACCGATCTCTGATAACGCCGCTTTTGACATCTGATGCATAATGGACAGGAAGGGATGCTTGCAACATGACAGAAACAACCTGCTCTCAGAAACTGAAACAGTATTTCAAGAATATGATGGTCTATAAATCGGCGGAAAAGTCGAAGCTGTTTTCGTCCTGCAGCATCCCGTCCTATATGAGGGACTGGATCGTCATGCGCTTTTCGGATGAAAACGGAGAGGTGGATGAACAGACGGTGGATCAGTATATCCACAGGACCATCCCCGACCGCAGACAGTGGAACCAGTACCTTGTGGATCTGCTCCACGGCAGTAAGCCGGTCAGATTTCTGTCGAAGGTAAAGATCGAGTTCGATATGAAGAACCGGCAGGCATTGTTTTCCCTGCCGGAGCTGGGGTTCCCCGCCCACAAGGGGGAAGCCGTGGCGGATTGGAGCGTGGTGGAGAAAAACAGGAAGAACCTGCTCAGCTCTTCCGAGGTCTGGGGGATCGTGGTGCTGCTGTGTGAGACGGATGGCAGCCAGACGATCTTCCGGATGACCGATTTCACGCCGTTCTGTCCCTATACGGTGGATGTGAATTATTATCGTCAGGCGCGTGCCTGTTTCACCACAGAGGAATGGACAGACCTGCTCCTGTCGGCGATAGATTATGCTCCGGAGAGCTATGGCAGCGAAGAGGAGAAATACGAGATGCTCCGGCGGCTGCTGCCCTTTGTGGAGCCAAGAGTCAATCTCATGGAGCTTGCGCCGAAGGAAACAGGGAAATCCTATGTGTTTTCGCAGATCAGTCCATACGGATGGCTGGTGAGCGGCGGAAGTATGTCGCGTGCCAGGATGTTCTATGATGTGAGCAAAAAAACGCCGGGGCTGGTGTCGGGGTACGATTATCTGGCACTGGACGAGGTGCAGAGCATCCGGTTCACCGATAAGATGGAGATGCAGGGAGCGCTGAAGGGATATATGGAAAGCGGCAGCTACCATGTGGCGGATTACCGGGGCAGCGGCCGTGCAGGGGTTGTCCTGCTGGGGAACATCCCCATGAATGAGATGGATGAAGCGTCGGATATGATGCGGTTTCTTCCGGACGTGTTCCGGGATTCCGCGCTGCTGGACCGTTTCCACGGCTTCATCAGGGGATGGAAGATCCCGAAGATGAAGGAGAACATGAAGGCAAGGGGCTGGGCGCTGAATGCGGAATATTTTGCAGAGGTGATGCACCTGCTGCGGGAGGATCCCATCTATCGGACGGTGGTGGAAGCCCTGCTGGAGATCCCGGAGGATGCTGCGACCAGAGATACCGAAGCCGTGAAAAGACTCTGTACCGCCTGGCTGAAACTGCTGTTCCCCCACGTCCGTTCGGCAGAGCAGGCGGACCGGGAGGCATTTTCCCGCTATTGCTTACAGCCGTCGCTGGAGATGAGAGGAATCATCAAAAAACAGCTGGGGATCATTGATCCGTCGGAATTTTACGGAAAAGAGATGCCGCAGATCAGGGTACGACAGGAGGATGAAGCAAATGGGTGAAAGGATCGGCCTGGAATATTACAGAAGGGACCTCCGTTTCCTGAAAGCAATGCCGGATTCCTCGGAGCTGGTGAATGCGGAGCTGATGCAGCGGCTGTTTGAAGGACTGCTGCCGGTGGAGGAAAATGAAGCGGATGTGGACTTTCCGGAGCTCCACTCCCGTACACCGGACGGAGTGCTGCTGAAAGGCTCAGTGTGTCTGTTTACGGGAGAGCCGGGCAGCGGCAGGCATACGGCCGCCCATGTCTTTGCAAAAACGGCAATGACATGGGTGGAGAGCAACCTTGGTCAGGGTGGGGACAGCGAAGAGGAGTATGCTCTTTTCGGTTCACAGCCCCAGCAGGAGCCGGAGTTGCGTGTGGAGGATTATTTTTCGTTCTATTCCCTTGATCTGGAGCTTCTGAAGCTGCAATACGGGATCCCGTACAGCGAGGTCATCCGGGAGCTGAGTGAGAGCCTGTCGGCATACTGCCAGCGGGAAGAAAACGAAGGGACGGTGATGTTCCTGATGTTTGAGAATGTGGAGAAGGTGTTACGGAAGAGGAAAACAGCCCTTCCCTTCCGCTATCTGATCCGGCAGCTCATGTCATATACTGCCGTGACGGTTGTTGCTGCGGTGGTCTATGAGGGCAGGGCAGAGGAGATCCGGGATGAATACAAAAGCGGGATGGTGGTCTATGAATGTGAGCTGCCTGATACCCGGCAGCGGCTGGAATTTCTGCAGCGGTTTACGGCGAGGTATGTGAATATCCATCTGCGCTATTCGCCGGAGGATATGTGTCACTTTACGGAGGATTTCAACTATACGCAGATGAGCCGTCTGCGTGCGATGCTCATCATGGTGGCGAAGGGGCGTGCTGCCCATAACGACTACCGCGTCGGTCATTTGCTTTCTGAGGAACCGCAGGAAAGGCGGATTGATGTGTACCCGAATGAGATCGAACAGGTGTGTGAACTGGTGAACTGTGACCGGTACCGGGAGCCGGTTCCTGCGGTACAGCAGAATATGGTGCTGCCGGCGGGCTTTCCGATGCAGACGGCCGTGTACAAGGAGGAATCCCCCCGGACAGAGGACGTGCTGCAGGAAAAGAAGGAGGAAGGTCCAATACACAGGACGTTCGGCGAGGTGATGAAAACCATCGGGAATGCCCCGTCGGTGGAACTTCCCCGGATGTTCCGGGACACACCGAACGGTTCGTATCAGCCGGAGGTCCGGCGACTGAAGGATGTTCTCTCGCCGGAGACGACAGAGGGTGAGATCAGCCTGCTGGAGGATGAATGATCCCGGAGCCGCCGAAGGAAACCCTGACAGAGGAGGAAACAAGATGGTCTGGCTGAATTGGGTGATCGTAGGCTACCTGATCGTCATCAATGTGGTGGCGGTGTGCCTGACGGTGCACGATAAGAGAGCCGCCGTGAAAAGGAAACGGAGAGTCCCCGAAAAGAAGCTGATGCTGGTAACGGCGCTTGGCGGAGGAGTGGGGATGTATCTCACGATGTACGCGGTGCGGCATAAGACGAAGCATTTGAAGTTTGTCATTGGCGTGCCGGTCATCACCATCCTGGAGACAGCGGCTGTGATCACATTGATCTGCCTGTATCATTGAATATTGACAGAATCTTTCAGACATGGGTGCACCATGTCTGATTTTTTTGGGGGGCAGGTAAAAATTGATTTTCGTGTGACAGCGTGACAAGGAGAAGAAAATCTGATATGATGGAGGTATCACAGAGGAGGAAGGTTAGCAATGACGGATACACCCATTTTTGAGGGGCTGATGGCCCATCGGGAGAAGCACTATTCTCCCTTTCACACACCGGGGCACCTGAACAGGGGATTCCTGCCGCAGGAGCTGCTGACACTCGATTTCACGGAGCTGCCCGATACCGACGCCCTGTTTGAAGCCGACGGGATGATCGCCCGGGGGGAGGAACATCTGACCCGGTTGTACGGGAGTGCGCGCTCGCTGATTTCGGCGGGAGGCTGTACGCTGGCGATTCAGGCAATGCTGGCGCTGGCGTGTACCGGAGGTAGGAAGCTGCTTTTTGCCCGCAACAGTCACCGCAGTGCCGTAAATACGGCGGCGCTGCTGGGGATCGACCCGATATGGCTGTTGCCGGAGAGCGGCGGTGGATTTACCGGACGGGTGAGTGCGTCGGCGGTGGCACAGGCATTGGAGGAGCACCCGGATGCGGCAGGCGTGTACATCACCAGTCCCAGTTACTATGGGGAGCTGTCGGACATCCCGGGGATTGCGGAGGTATGCCGCCGTCACGGGGCGTTGCTGTTAGTGGACAACGCTCACGGTTCACATCTGGCGTTTTTGCAGGAGAATCTCCATCCCATCCGGCTGGGGGCGGATCTGTGTGCCTGTTCCCTGCACAAGACCCTGCCGGTGATGACCGGAGGGGCAGCCCTGCATATTGCAGATCCGGTGTTGGCGGATGGTGCCCGGCAGAAAATGGCGTTGTTTGGTTCCACCAGTCCGTCCTATCCCATCATGGCGTCGATCGACCTGTGCTGCGGCTATCTGAGCGGCAGCGGGAGAGATGCCTATCGCCGGCTGGAACCCCGTGTAGCGCGCATCAAGCGGTTAGCGGCGGACAGAGGGCTGAGCCAGCCGGAGGGCAGATGTGATCCGTTGCGGGTGAGTATCCGGACAGCGGATGCAGGACTGAGGGGGCAGCAGGCACAGACGGCATATTTCCATAGGCACCTGATTGAGCCGGAGATGTGCGACGGCACCAATGTGGTACTGCTATGCAGTCCCTTCCACACGGAGGAGGATTTCACCCGTGTGGAGCAGGCCATCAGCGGACTGACCGCAGAAACGTCGGTACCGGAGCACACACCGTCCCCTCTGCCGGAGAAGGTACTGACGCCCCGTGAAGCGGTGCTGTCGGAGAGTGAGCGGGTAGCGGTATCGGATGCGGTGGGACGCATTGCCGCCGAAAGTGCCTGTCCCTGTCCGCCGGGGATCCCCGTCGTGGTACCCGGAGAGCGGATCGGCGCACCGGAAGCCTCCCTCCTACTCCGCAGCGGCATCGACACCCTTTTATGCGTCAGGGGGACTTTCACGAGAAAGTCCCCCCGACACCCCCGAAAGCGGCGGTGAGGGTTGTACGCAGGTTCCGGCGAGTCACGGATAACGGCGGCGAGGGTTGTACGCAGGTTCCGGCGAGTCACGGATAACGGCGGCGAGGGTTGACGGCGGTGCTTTGACAAAGCTGAAAGGCGTGTCTGACGGTGGATGCGGCAGACGTTTTGGTTGTCAATAAAATACCAAAAAAATTGGTGCTTCCGACGTATTTTCTCCTGATTCTACTACAAGGGAATTACGGTTATTGCTTGATTTAAGGTGGGAAAAATGCTACAATAAACAGATGAGGGAATTTTGTGCCCTGTTGATAATTCTTTAAAGGAACGAAAAAACGAGGAGTGACAATGTATGAAGCTTCAGAATCTGCTTTTGCCGCAGACGGGCATCTGCACAGAGGAATGTATGTATTTCCGTAAGTTTGAAACCGAAGAGAGCAAAGTGGACTTCACCTGGGATAAGGACTATATTCCCATGGAAAAAGAAACGGCTGTTTCGTTTGATACCTATTTCAATGGTTGTTCTGTCGAGAAGTGGTTCAAGTATACAAAAGTCAGGAGCATCAGTCTTCATCTGCACCTGAAGGGGCAGTTCCGTGTGACCCTCATGCGAAAGGAAAAGAAGCTCGACGGTCATACCACCCGTTTTCTGCGCGAGGAGACCGTGGGTGAAGAGAACGTGGAGGGAAATTATTCGTTCCTGTTTGAATCGGAATCCAACAACGGAATGTTGTGTTTTGGGCTGAAATGCATGAGTGAGGAAGGCGTGGTATACGGCGGCTGGTACGAGGGCGAGGTGCCGCAGGAGGAGATTCGCCGGGTGAAGATGGCGCTGGTGATCTGCACCTTCAAGCGTGAGGTCTTCGTGACCAAGAACGTGAAGGAGCTGACGGAGAGCTTTCTGGATAACCCGGAGTCCGACATGAGCCGTGCGCTGGAGATCTTCATCTCCGACAACGCCAGGACCCTCGACCCGAAGGATATCGTCCTCAACGACAAGATCCACCTGTTTCAGAACAAGAATACCGGCGGTGCCGGCGGATTCACCAGAGGCATGATCGAGGTGATGAAGTGCCGTGAGAAGCACGGGATCAGCCATATCCTGGTGATGGACGATGATGTCATCATCAATCCGGAGTCCCTGTACCGCACCTATGTGATCCTGTCGCTGCTGAAGGATAACTATGAGGATGCGTTCGTAGGGGGTGCGATGCTGCGCCTTGACCAGCAGTTCATCCAGCATGAGGCAGGCGCCCGCTGGAACAAGGGCTATCTGATCTCCCATAAGTGCGGACTTGACCTGAGAGAGGTGGACGGCTGCATCTACAACGAGTGGGAAGAGAAGACCGACTTCAATGCCTGGTGGTACTGTGCGTTCCCGGCAAAGGTGGTATCGGAGGACAACCTGCCGCTGCCGATCTTCATCCGTGGCGACGACGTGGAATACGGCCTGCGCAATATGAAGAACCTCATCCTGATGAACGGAATCTGCGTGTGGCACGAGCCGTTTGAAAACAAATACTCCTCGTCCATGTATTATTATATCTTCCGCAACCGCCTGATCGACAACTCCATCCATCACCTGAAATATAAGCGGCGCAATTTCATCAAGGACCTGAGCAGTCAGGTGAAGCATGAGATCGTGCTGTACCGATACAAGAACGCCGAGCTGCTGATGGACGGCGTCCAGGATTTTTTCAGGGGCATCGACTGGTTCATGCAGCAGGACGGTGAAGCCCTGCATAAGGACGTAATGGCCAGGGGCTATAAGATGCAGGATATCAATGATCTGCCGGTGCCGTTCAGCTATCCGGTGTATGAAAGGGCCTGCCGCATGGAAGAGCCGGGCAGACTGCGCAGGATGTTCCGCAAGCTGATGGTGAACGGCCTGCTGCTGCCGGCGCATAAGACCAACGAGCATACGGACCCCTTCATTGCCCCCACCTATACGGCGCGGCCGCTGAACTTCTACCGTGCCGACAAGGTGCTGAATTACGACTACACCAGCAGGAAGGGCTTTGTGACGGAGAAGAGCCTGAAAAAGACGTGGACGCTGATGCTGCGGCTGGAGGGGATTGCCTGGAAATCCCGGTTCCGGTACCGCCGGTTAGTGAAGCAGTATGATCGGAGAAGTGCCGAGCTGATGAAGCTCGATTTCTGGAATAAGTACCTTGACCTGTAAGAAAGGAGCAGTACGATCACATGAAAAACAACGTGATGTTAGTATCGGATTCCAAATGCTCAGGCTGTTCGGCCTGTATGAACGTGTGCCCGGTGGATGCCATCCGGATGCAGCCGAATGAAGAGGGGTTTCTGATGCCGCAGGTGGACGATGCCGTCTGTGTGGATTGCGGCAAGTGTCTTGCAACGTGTCCGGAGCTGCACACCAGGTACGAGAATTACCCGTCCCCGAAGGTCTATGCGGCCATGGCGGAGGATGAGCTGCGGATGAAGAGCTCGTCGGGAGGAATGTTCAGCCTGTTTGCGGAGCATTTTCTGGAGGAAGGCGGACTGGTGTGCGGAGCGGCCTTTGACGAGGACTTCCGGCTCAGGCATATCATGTCCGGTGATCCTGCCGATCTGGAGCGTCTGCGGGGGTCGAAGTACCTGCAGAGCAGCATCGGCTATCATTACCGTGATGTCAAAAACGCCCTGACCGGCGGCAGGAAGGTGCTTTTTACCGGCACCCCCTGTCAGGTGGCAGGACTCAAGGCATATTTAGGCAAGGACTATGAGGGGCTGTATACGGTGGACATCCTGTGCCACGGCGTACCGTCCCAGGAGATGTTTGACCGCTACCTGGAAGAGACGCTCTCCAAGCTGTCGGAGGACGGGGAAGAACGGCAGCTCCGTGATGTGAAGTTCCGTGATAAGCGCATCGGCTGGAAGTGCCAGACCATGCACCTGGATTTCAAAAACGCCAAGCCCTATGAGAAGAGCCTCAAGGAAGGCGATCTGTTCGAGTTCGTGTTCCACCGCAATATCGGCCTGCGCAAGAGCTGCTCAGGCTGTCCGTTTGCGGCGTTCCCCCGCCAGGGCGACGTGTCCATCGGCGACTTCTGGGGCATTTCCAAGATCGACAAGACGATGGTAGACAAGAAGGGCACCTCCCTGGTTACCGTCAACTCACGGAAGGGTGAGGAGCTGTTGGAGGCTGTTACCGGCAGGCTCCGGAAATTCAAGCAGATCAACATCGTCCCGGAGGAGATCAAGAACCGTGTGACACCCGACTATCCCGCCAATGCCCTGCGGGGACGGTTCATGGAGCTGCTGCGGCATCATACCCTGGAGCAGACCGTGAGCTATATCAAGCGGGGACACTTTGACGTGGGGTTGGTGAGCAATTTCTATGCCGGCAATTTCGGCGGTGCCATGACGCAGATTGCCCTGTACCATGTGCTGGAGGATCTGGGCTATTCCACGCTGATGATCGAGCGTCCCGGCAATGCCAAGGGGGCGGAGAAGATCGTCCAGAACCTTGACAGACTGTTTATTGAGAAGCCCTATCCGGAATATGCCATTGCGCCCCAGTTTGAAAACAAGAATGAGATGCGCAGGCTCAATGACCGCTGTGACACGTTCGTGGTAGGCTCCGACCAGCTCTTCCAGTATGCGCTGTACCGTGTGCTGGGCGAATTTGTCACCCTGGACTGGGTGTCCGACACCAAGAAGAAGATTGCCTATGCCGCCTCCTTCGGCCATGACAAAATCTGGGGCGACCCGAAGGTGCACAGCGAGATGGCGTATTTCATGCGGAAGTTCGACGCCTTCTCCGTGCGTGAGGAAAGCGGCGTGAGAATCTCCCGGGAGGAGTACGGCGTGGATGCCGAGTGGGTGCTGGACCCGGTGTATCTGTGTAACCCGAAGCACTACCATGCCCTGGCAGCCAAAGCGACCCGTCCCATGCCGGAGCACTATATCGGCGGCTATATCCTCGACCCCTCCGAAGAAAAACAGCGTATCTTCAAGACCGCCATGGCATCCTTCAATATGCCCTGCGAGATCTTTTCCGAATATAACGCCTCTGCGGAGTATACGGCTCCCCTGGGTGACCTCAATGTGCCGAACCTGCGCACCGAGGAACGCTTGCAGAATATCATCAACTGCGATTTCTTCATTACCGACTCCTTCCACGGCACCTGCTTTGCCATTATTATGAAGCGCCCCTTCATCTCGATTATGAACAAGGGCAGAGGTGCCAGCCGTTTCAAGTCCCTGCTGTCCATGCTCCACCTGGAGGACAGACTGATTGAATCCGAGGATGACCTGAGCCGTCCGGGACTGTTTGAGCCCATCGACTTTGACACCGTGTACGAGATTCTCGACAAAGAGAAGGAACGCTGCATGAGCTGGCTGAAGGCAGCGCTGGAGAAGCCGAAGCTCCGTGCTTATTCCGATTACGACATGATGGTGAAGCTCACCGGCGGACGGATGGAGGATACAATGAACCAGCTGCTCAAGCGGATTGACGAGCAGGATCAGCAGATCGTTGCCCTCAAGCAGCTGATTATGAGCATGACCGGCAATCTGTCGGACAAGCTGTCGGACAAGATCGAGATCATCGACTATCTGGACGGACTTAAGAACCAGCTGGAAGGGAATATCGTGGTGGTTTCCGTGAAGGACACCCCCGGTCTGAACCTGGATTCCTTCATTGCCCATAAGCTGCAGGAGACGCTGGGAATCAGCACGGACCTGGAAAACCAGCACGGACACAGCTTCATTGCCGTCCTGGATGACGGCAAGCCGGTGTTTGAGCAGCTGGGGAAGGACCTTTCGCCGGTGGTGTTCCGGGACAGGGTGGACGGACGTGAGGTGTATGTGACCAGCCGGGTGTATAAGAACGGCAACGAGGCGGTGATCCAGATCGGTCCGGAGAATTATTCCGTGAACCGCCGCGGCCTGAATTTCGTTGTCTATCACAAGGCAGATAACCGTCTGGTGGATTCTGTCTGCTTTGACACCCACCAGAAGAACGCCCCCTTCTTCCGCCGCTGACCGGCAGAAGACACGATCACCGCTGCCGAAGGAGGAATGAGCTTGGAAAAGCTGAAAAAGATTGCATCCCACAAGTATTTTTATATCATCCTGTTCGGCGTGCTGCTGCTGGTCTTTTCTTTGCTGCTGTTTCTCACCGTGAAGCATGATGTGGACCGTGCAAAGCCCCAGGACTCGATGCAGCGTATCACCGGTACGGTGACCTATGTGAACAGCTACACCGCAGACGACCAGGACGGCGGTCAGACCCTGCATTATGATATTGGCGTCCATGTGGAGACCGGCAACGGCAGCGGCAATGAGGATTTGTTTTTCTATGATGTGCCGGCAACGGAAGTCGGCAGGACCATCAAGCTGAAATACGACCCGGATACCCCGGGTGTTTTCCTCATTGCCAATGAGGGGAATCCCCATTACCGCATAGTGCTGTATGTGCTGTACAGCGCCATGATCCTGATCTGTCTTTCGGGGATGGTGATGTCCTCGAAGGTGCTGAAAATGCTCCGGCAGAATAAGGTGATCGAGCAGAATAGGGAGAACGCCCAGCGCCCGGTACAGACGGATGCCCACGGCATTGACTATAACAGTACCGACGCCTATCAGGGCTATGACGGCACCGAGACGGATCTGAATCCCTTTGCCGGGAGCGACATGGATTACCAGTCGATGGCGGAGTACGAGCAGAGCCTGAACGACGCCCATTACAGTGCCGAGGGGACCTAT